>NZ_DBHLDX010000003.1:0-75492 GCF_057312375.1 Fretibacterium sp. | reverse complement strand
GGATGATTGCCAGGGGCAAACATCCCAAACAGGCCTTAGCCGCCGTCGGCACGAAGCCTCTTAGGGTAATTCACGCCGTTATGACTTCACAGAAACCCTACAATCCTCAAAAACTTTTACCCCCTGCTGCCAGAATTTCCCAAGTAACACCTTGACTTTTTCTAGCAGGTCTTCCATAAGCCCCCCGCGTATTGCCCGAGTTGGTACTGATCGAACGACAACGCGAGGAACGTGCGCAAAAAAAGGCTGTCCGCAAAATGGGCGCAAACCCACCTCACGGACAGCCTCAGATCCTCGTAAGGCTATCCCTCTCTCTGCGAATGACCGGTCTCCTGACTCGCCTTCATCCTCGAATCGCCCTTCCCGGAAAACGGCATCCAGTGGTTGCACGACCTCGTCCGGCATACAGTGGCGGGTCCCGCGCCGGATTCTCACCGGGCTTCCCGTCCATCAAACGCAGGTATCGGCAATCAAGTACGAGCTCCCTCAGGAACCCGCAAGCGGAGAATACATTTTATAACCTGGCTTTCAGTTTAACCCAAGCGGGTAGAGTTTGTCAAATTTTTTAGGCATTCAGCCCAAATAATTTCGAGAACAAAGGACACTTTTATATTAACCTTGAACAATTGTTGCATCCCCATGGATTGAGGCACTCAAAAGGGCCGGAGCCCTCAGGCCCCGGCCCCTGCATCAACCCGCAGGGCTCCGCCCTACGCGGCCTCGACGGACTTCACCTCGTAGCCTGCGTCCGTGACGGCCTTCGTCAGGACCGCGTCCGTTACGTCCCCGGAAAGGGTCACAAGCGCCGTCCGGTCCTCAAGGCTGACCTCCACGCCGGACACGCCGGGCACCTGCGACAGCGCAGTCCTGACGTGCTTCACGCAGTTCTGGCACATCATGCCCTCCACATGCAGCAGCTTCTTCACCTTCATCACCCCCTTACCCTCGTCTCCCTCCGCGACGCCCGACGCTTCCACGATCGGGTCCGCCGAGGCGTAACTCGGCCTGAAGCGGCGCAGGCGCAGCGCGTTGGACACCACGAACACGGAGCTGAAGCTCATGGCCAGCGCCCCCAGCATGGGGCTGAGCTTCACCCCCCACAGGGGGTAGAGCACGCCCGCCGCGACGGGGATGCAGAGAGCGTTGTAGAACAGCGCCCAGAACAGGTTCTGCTTTATGTTGCGGATGACGGCGCGGCCAAGCTGGATGGCCCCCGCCACGTCCATCAGGTTGCTGCGCATCAGCACCAGGTCCGCGGACTCGATGGCCACGTCCGTGCCCGCCCCGATGGCGATGCCCACGTCGGCCCTGGCCAGGGCCGGAGCGTCGTTGATGCCGTCCCCCACCATGGCCACCTTCCGCCCCGCCTCCTGCAGGCGGTGCACCTCCCCCTCCTTATCCTGAGGCAGCACCTCCGCCGTGACCTCGTCCAGCCCCACCTGGCGCTGAATGGCGCAGGCCGTGCGCCGATTGTCCCCCGTCAGCATCGCGACCCGGAGCCCCATGCGGCGCAACTCGCCTACGGCCCGACGGCTGGTGGGCTTCACGACGTCCGCCGCCGCGATCACTCCCGCCAACCGCCCCTCCGTCACGAAGAACATCGGGGTTCCCCCCTCGTCCGCCAGCTTCTGCTCCAATTCCTTCGCGCGGTCGTCGTAGAGGCCCGCCGCCTCCAGGACCCTGCGGTTTCCTGCGCGCCACTCGCGCCCTCCCACGACGCCGCGGACCCCCGCTCCAGCCTCCTGGGCAAAGTCCTCCACGGGCAGGAGCTCCAAGCCCTCCTCCTCCGCCCGCGCGGTGACGGCGGCGGCCAGGGGGTGCTCCGAACGGCTCTCAAGGGACGCGGCCGCCCTCAGGAACTCCCGCCGATCCATCGCGGGGCACAGGATGTCCGTCACGACCGGCGTCCCCTGAGTGATGGTGCCCGTCTTGTCCAGCACCACCGTGTCGATGTCGTGGAGCCGCTCGAGGGCCTCGGCCGACTTGATGAGGATGCCGCTGGCCGCGCCCCGCCCCGTGCCCACCATGACGGCCGTGGGCGTCGCCAGCCCCAGCGCGCAGGGACAGGAGATCACCAACACGGAGATGGCCATGGAGAGGGCGAACTCCACGCCGCGTCCCGCCAGGAGCCATATCGCGCCCGTCGCAAGGGCGATGGCGATCACGATGGGCACGAAGACGCCGCTGACTCGATCCGCCATCTTGGCGATGGGAGCTTTGGAGCTCGTGGCCTCGTCCACCAGGCGGACGATCTGCGCCAGGGTCGTCTCCTCGCCGACGCCCGTGACCCGCATCTTCAGCCAGCCGCCGCGCACCGTCGTCGCGCCGACCAGGCGGTCTCCGGGGACCTTGTCCGCGGGGATGCTCTCGCCCGTGATCGCGGATTCGTCCACCGCGGCGGCGCCCTCCGTCAGCACGCCGTCCGCGGGGATGGCCTGTCCGGACTTGACGACGGCGATCTCCCCCCTCTCCAGCTCCTCGATCGGGATCTCCACCTCCGCACCGCCCCGCTCCACCACCGCCGTCCGGGGAGCCAGGTCCATCAGGCGCGTGATGGCGTCCGACGTCCGGCGCTTGGCCCGCGCCTCGAAGAACTTGCCGAGCGTGATGAGGGTCAGGATCATCCCGGCCGACTCGATGTAGAGGTCCATGGAGAAGCGGGAGACCGTCGCCGCGTCCCCGCGTCCCGCGGCCCAGGCCATGCGATAGATGGCGTACACGCCGTACACCAGGGCTGCGCTGCTGCCGAGGGCGATCAGGGAGTCCATGTTCGGGGAGCCGTGGGCCAGCGCGCCGAAGCCCACTCGAAAGAACTTGAAGTTGATGAAGGCCACCGGCAAAGCCAGCAGAAGGAGCGTCAGGGCAAAGACCAGCGCGTTCTCCACGCCCAGGAAACAGGACGGCATGGGCCAGCCCATCATGCGCCCCATGGACAGGTAGGACAGCGGGAGGGCGAAGACGAGCGAGGCCATGAGGCGCGTCCTGAGCCCCAGGTACTCCTGGAGGGCGACGTCCTGCGCCGGCCCGCGCGCCTCTCTCCTCTCCCCTGCGCCGCCGTGGAGGCTGGCCCCGTAGCCCGCCTTCACCACCGCGGCCACGACGTCGGCGGAGGAAAGCACCCCCTCGTCGTAGCGGACGGTCATGCCGTTCTTCAACAGGTTGACGGCAACCTCTTCGACGCCCGGCAGCGCCGCCACGCTCTTCTCCACGCGGGCAGAGCAGGCCGCACAGCTCATGCCCGTAACGTCGTACGATTCCCTCTTCATCGGGATCCCTCCTCGAGAACCTATCGCAACTCACCGTCCGGACGCCCGGAGACGAGGCCCAGGGCGTCCATAATACCCCCCCCCCGTGGGGGTCTATTGAACGATAGCACGGTACGCCCCCTTTGTCAAACGGGCTTCAGCGGCCTATGATCTTGGCGAGGAGGTCCGATATCTCGTCCAGCTTCGCGTTGACGTCGCCGTGCTCGACGGCGTCCCGCACACAGTGGTGCATGTGCTGCCGCAGCACCAGGACGTTCGCTCGCTTCAGGAGTGCGGACGAGGCCAGGATCTGGTTGGATATGTCCACGCAGTAGCGCCCCTCCTCGATCATCCTTATGATGCCCTCCACCTGTCCCCTCACCGTCTTCAGCGCCTTGAGCGCCGCCCGCTTCTCCTCGTTCAGCGCCGCCGCACCCGGCGTGCGCTCCGGCATGATCGTCATCTAAAAGCCCCCGCTTTCACTCGCTCCGGACCTCCGCATTGGCACGACACCCCCACCCCGTGTTATTATACTACAGTCGCATCTCGATGATCGCCTTAACGTGTCTCTACGCCACCGTAAAGTCATGATAATATATTGATCGACCTGTCTGGCGTCTCGGACAGCCGGTCCGTGCCGCACACGACGAATCTATTCAAATTAAAGGAGTGAGCGACGATGAGCGAAGCGTGGGATGCGCCGAAGGACCGGGCCTGCATCAGCCTGTGGGGGCTCTGGGCGTGGGGACTTTCGTTCGGCTACGCGCTGAGCGACGCCCTTTTGAGGATCGTCCTGTGGGTCAATGCAACCCCCACCTCATGGAGGAAAGAAACCTGGCCAGTGCTCGTCCTGGCCGCAGCGGCTGCGATCGCCCTCCTCCTGCACCTCAGGCGGGACCGCCGTGCGGCCCTGGTTCTAAGTGTCGGAGCAGGCCTCTATGAGCTCCTGGATCGAGGGCTTTACCTCCACTCCACCTTCCTCGCCAGCGAGGACCCCGAAGCTTTGCGGGAGGCGTTTCAGTTGTTGTTCTCGCCGTATTGGTGGATTCATCAGATCCTGTGGATTCCTCTCCTCGTCGGCGGATACCTGGCACTGCGCCGAAGTCAACGCGCCTGGCTCCTCCTCTCTGCCAGCGCGGCGGGGGCTCTGTACCTCCTGGCCGACACCCCCGCTCTGTGGCACATGGAGCTGCAATCCCCCACCATCCTGGCGTTTCAGGTCTGCGACGTCATGGGCTACGCCTCCATCATCGCCGCGTTCCTGTTCGCGTGGCTGGACGCGCGTTCACCGCGGTCGGTACGGTCGGGGGTCGAGAAAATCGAGCCTGAACCGAACGACAAACGTTTGGAGACCTTGAAGCTCAGAAAGAGGCTCAGCCGGCTGCTCCTGGCTGGCGCGATCCTTTTCTGCCTCAACGAGTTCTTCGGCGCAGGCGGCCTTTTAAGCGCGATCCTGTCCATGACGCTCTACGACAGCCTCGGCCGGACGGGCATTCGACTTCTGCCCTGCATCCTGCCCGGTGCTGCCTTCCTCTACAGCCTGCGCCCCTTCGCTTCTCCGAAAATCTTCATGACCTACGCCTGCTGGGAGGCTTTCGTGTACGCAGTATTATCAACCGGGGCAACGCTTCGCGCGTTGACGGGCAGGTCCATGATGGTGGCCATCGGATTGGGAGGGATCTATTTCCTGGTCACCATGGGAGAAGTGCTTCTGATGGGGCTGTTCCTCGCCGTCCTCCGCACGGCCTACCGCCTGGATGGGTTGTCCTGCCCCACCCGGGCGCAGGAGTCCTTCCCCGCGTGGTGCGCCTACGCCGTGTCCTTTCTCTATCCGCTGGCAGACTGCGTCTACTGGGTCATGAGATGGATCGAGTTCAGGCACTATCAAGACAGTCCGGCCCTTTGGGCAACCCTGTTGGTCCTCAAAGTCCTGCTGGCAGCGCTCTGCCTGTCCCTTCTCCCCCGGAGGGATCGCCGCTCGGCCCTGGCCGCCAGCGCAGCAGCGGGCACCTCCTTGCTGCTCAGCGTCGCCTACAACATCCACTGGGCAATCTCCAAGGGGGAACTCCAGTCGCTGTTGCTCTCCGGGAGGTGGTGGGCCGGATGGACCTTCCCCGCCGCGCTCATCGTTGGCGGGTACCTGGTGCTGCGCCGGGTACCCTGGGCGCCCTTCGTGTTGACCGCCAGCGCCGTGAACGCCCTGTGTCTGCTGTGGGGCTACGTATCCTCCTTCAGCCCAGACTTCAGAGAGCTCGACGTTCGAACCACGTTGGCGATCTTTGAATACCTGGCCCCGTTTTTTGCCTGCATTCCGGCATGGTGCGACCGCCGATGAGAAGGCCTGCTCCAAAAAGAAAAAGCCCCCGAAGGGGCTAAACGCTTCGAGGGCCGGGGACGTCCTCCCTGGGGCAGGTGATCTCGAACAGGGCATCCATCATACGGTGCAGCAGCCCGGCCCTGCGCTCGTCGGAAAGGGTGTAGTGTATCTCCTTTCCGACGCGGCTGCCCACGATGAGGCCACTGCGCCTCAAAAGTTGAAGGTGGTGCGATACCGCGGCGTCGCTCATGCCCACCGCGGCCGCGATGTCGGAAACGCACTCCCTGCAGTGGCATAGGATCCACAGGATCTTGAGCCGCGTGGGGTCCCCTAGCTGCTGAAAGCTCATGGCCGCCTCCTCGAAGCGCTGCGCCGCCGGCATACGCTCCAGCACGACCTGAACGTCCTGTCCGTGATCGTGCGGCAAATTATAGTGCGTCATCCCGCCTCACACCACCCGAAAAAAACAATCCCCGTCAAAACACATCCGTCACAGCCCCCGTGCCGATCGCCGCCGCAGAAAGGGTCGTCGTTGCATCACTTCGACCTCAGTCCCCCTTCAGCTCCGCCTTCGAGAGCTCCTCCATGTCTTTGACGAGTTTTTGAAACGTTTCCTCTCCGTCAAGATAGAGATCGTTGTAAAAGATCGGTTTACCGAACAACGTCTTGACTGCCCTCTTGATACGACCCCACAGGGTGTTGTAATTGTGGTCGTACCTGGAGTCCTTGATCGAGATGTTGTAGGCGACGTCGCCATCCTCCCACACGATTTTTTCGACGACGAACATACAGCACCTGCAATCGCAGGGCAAGACGATTATTTTCTCCTTCCTATCCATCCCTTTTCGTCCCCCTCAGCACTCATCATGGACGGGCAGACGAGTTCAAGGGGCTCAATAGGCCCTGGCGAAGATCGTCCTGCGCCCTTCCTTCCCCGTGACGATGCACCGGCCCGTGCTCGCGTCCGCCAGGGGGATGCAGCGCGGGGTCACGCCGCCCGTTTCCTCCCGGATGCGACGCTCGTCCTCAGGCGTCCCCCCGAAGTACGCCTCGACAAACCCACCCCTTTCCGCCAGGATCGCCTTGAGCTCGTCGTAGCTGGAGGCCTGGGTCGTGTGCGCTTCGCGGAAGGACAGGGCCCGCCTGTAGAGGTTCGACTGGACGTCCTCAAGCAGCTTCTGCACCGAGGGGACCAGCGCGTCGCGGCTGAGGTCCGCCTTCTCCCCGGTGTCGCGCCTCACGACCCGCACCGTCCCCGCCTGCACGTCCTTCTCTCCCAGCTCGAGGCGCAGGGGCACCCCTCGCTGCAGGTGAGTGAAGAAGCGGTCGCCGGGCCGCATGTGAAACTGCGTGTCCACAGCCGTATAGAGCCCTCCCAGCGCCTCGTTGAGCTGTCCTGAAAGCTCGCGCGCCATGGGCAGCAGAACGTCCTCCGCCTGGCGCTCGTCCTTCGAGATCGGCAGCAGCACCACCTTCATGGGAGCGATGCGCGGCGGAAGCACCAGGCCGTCGTCGTCGGAGTGGGTCATGATGATGGCGCCGATGAGGCGCGTAGAAATCCCCCAACTGGTTGTCCAACAGGTCGCCAGCTCTCCGTCCCTGTCCTGGAAGCGAATCTCGAAGGCCCTGGCGAAGTTCTGGCCCAGGAAGTGGCTGGTCCCCGCCTGGAGCGCCTTCGCGTCGCTCATCATCGCCTCGCAGGTGTAGGTGGCTACGGCGCCGGGGAAGCGCTCCCCCGCCGTCTTCTCGCCCGTGATCACGGGCAACGCCAGCTCCTCCTCCATGACCTTACGGTACACCTCCAGCATCCGCAGCGTTTCCTCGCGGGCCTCCTGCTCCGTGGCGTGGGCCGTGTGGCCCTCCTGCCACAGAAACTCGGACGTGCGGAGAAAGAGGCGAGGCCGCTTCTCCCACCGCATGACGTTGCACCACTGGTTGATGAGCACCGGCAGGTCCCTCCAAGACTGTATCCAGCGGCTGTACATGTGGCCAATGACCGTCTCGGAGGTGGGGCGCACCGCGAAGGGCTCCTCCAGCTCCTCTCCGCCCGCATGGGTGACCATGGCGCACTCCGGCGCAAAGCCCTCCACGTGCTCCGCCTCCTTCTGGAGGAAGGAGTTGGGAATCAGGAGCGGGAAGTAGGCGTTCACGTGCCCCGTCCGCTTGAAGGCGTCGTCGAAGTAGCGCTGAACGTTCTCCCAGATGGAGTACCCCGTCGGGCGAATCACCATGCAGCCGCGCACCGGCGCGTAGTCCGCCAGCTCGGCCGCCTTGATCACGTCAAGGTACCACTGAGAGTAATCGACGCTTCGTGCTGTGATGTTGCGTGCCATGATATAACCTCCACAGGGCGGGGGGCCCCCCAGGCCCTGCCCTCACACAGGATGGAGGGCCCCGGCGGGGCCCTGTGATCTACGATTGGTTTCCTTGGAATCGAACGAAGTCGCTGCGGCTTACGGCAGCGGGTAGTGGTCCCAGATGGGGACCCCCATGAAAAAGCCCACCTTGAACTCCTCCGAGCCGTACAGGGCCGCCAGCTTGATGTCCACGATGTTGTTGGGGAAGTTCACGGCGACGCCCACCTCCCATGGGGAGTCGATCCTCCCGTAGTCCTTGTCCATCGCGTAGCCGTAGCTGCCGAAGAGCTCTACCGCCACGATGCCCAGGACGCTACGGCTCAACACCCGGCGGAAGGCCAGGTTCGCCCAGGCCATGCGCTCCGCCTCGACCGGTCGGGCCGCCGCGGTGTAGAGCTCCTCCGCCGCGCCCAGGTAGGTCCCGTGACTACAACGATCCAGGTCGCCCTCCGCGTAGCCCAGGCGGAAGTACGTGCGCAGGTGCCCCGTAACCTCCAGGGGCTTGAAGTAGGTGAACCGATAGAGGACCTCGTCAAAGTCCGGCCACCACGCGTTGATGCGCCAGGCGTAGCCCTTTGTCGGGTCGCCGGGGATGTCCAGCGTGTCGTAGGCGGCGAAGAACGTCGGGCCGATCGAGTTGCGGTCGTCCTCGTCGGAGATGGAATCCCCCCCCACGTGTTCGTAGGCCAATCCAAGCCCCACGTTCACGTCGCCCCACTGATATACGCGGTTCACTCCGAAGGCGAAGCGGTCCCAATCCCGCGTGCCCGCGCTGCTGCGGACCTCCCAGTTCTGGGCGGACAGGTTGAAACGCCAGGCGTTCATGCCCTCCGGCGCCGTCTGATAGGACAGGTCGATCCCCCACTGGTCGCCGATCCGAAGCACGCCCGACATCGTGTCGTACTCCGACAGGAGTCCACGGGCAGCCCCCTTGACGTAGAGCCAGCGGTTGTTGTGCAGGTTCGTGGTGTACCCCGACAGCCCCACCTCGATCTCCGGCGTCTGCCGCACCTCGAGGCGCACCAGCACGTCACCCGACTCCGTGCGCCCCGTCTGGTAGTCTACGTTGGCGATGCCGGGGGACCGTACCAGCCGCTCGATGGCATCCTCGATGCGCTTTTGGTCGATCGTCTTCCCCACCCAGACGAGACAGCGCTTTCGCAGGTTCCGCGCCATCTTCTCCGGCAGGCCAACGACCTCCACGTCGCCGACAACGTCGCTCGTGACCTCCACGTTCGTGCTCATGAACAGCGCAGGACCGCGGGTCGACAGCCTCTGGATCGCGTCGAGCTTATCCAGTGCCACGCGCCGCCCCTCCTCGATGATGGCGTCCGCCTCGCTCGAATCCAAAAAGCTGAAGCTGTTCACGTGGGGGGAGAGCAGCAGGTCCGCCGCACGGCTCTCCTCGTTCGTCGTGCGCCGCATCAGGATGGCCAGCGACTGATCGATGACGTCGATGAAGGAGTTGATCGGGCGTTCCCTTGAGGGGTAGTCCGAGACATCCACTGCGATGATGGGGATGCCGGGAAATATCTCCCTGGCCGTGTAGACGGGAAGGTTGGAGACAACGCCACCGTCCACCAGGAGGCGGCCGTCGATCTCCCACGGCTCGAAGAGCCCCGGAATGGACATGGAGGCCCGCATGGCCGAAGCCAGCCCCCCCCTTCGCAGGACGACCTTCTCCCCGGTGTGGATGTCCGACGCCACGGCCGCGTAGGGGATGGGGAGATGGTAAAAGTCCTTCGCCGAGACGTGGCGCATCAACTGCGCAAAGTAGCGGTACAGCTTGTCTCCCGTCAGGATGCCCCGGGGGCCCCGCTGGTCCCCCTGCTTCTGATAGGAGAGCGCGGTGATCGTGCTGCCCTTGGCCCTCCTGTCGTCACCCGTAAAGACGAACATGGGCCCTGTGTTCTCCGAGAGCAGAGAGGGCAGGTCTAGCTCCGCGACGATGCGCCTCATCGCCTCCGCGTCGTATCCGCTGGCCTTTAGCGCACCCATCAGAGAGCCAATGCTGGTCCCCACGATGCCGACGATGGGAATGTTGTTCTGTTCCAGCACCTCGATGACGCCGATGTGGGCAAAGCCCCGGGTCCCACCCCCAGAGAGGACCAGCACAACCCCCGCCTCCGCGGACTGAAAGGACACGAGGCCAAGGAGCAGCGCCCACAAGATTTTCCTGACTATTCGCACCACCTTCACCTCCCGCAACGAAAAAAGCGGCGAACTCACCCGATGAGCCGCCACCCCAATCCACAAGAACTACGGGCAAGGGGGTGCCATTTCGGCCCCCCTCCCCGCTATTGCGGACCGCCCTGTCGCCGACTCGTCGGAGGCAGGGTCCTCAACGTCATTTTCCCTGTTCAAAGGACAGCACCAAATAGAGCACACCGCTCGGTTGCATGGCAAAGGGAAGCGTGAAGCTCTTCATGCCCGGCCCCTCGTTGGGGACGTTCTGAATCTTGTCCCCCACGATCAGCTGGGGCGGCGTCACGTCCACTCCCGCAAGGGACGCCTGGATCAGGGCGCGCCCGCTGACCATGTTGGACAGCTCACCCACGACGCTCATGGACATGGGGTCCTCAAGGCTCGGCGTGATCATCCCGCCCGACATCGCCGAGATGACGGAGTTGAAGCCGTCCTTGTCAAGCATGATGACGGCGGTTCCGCGAGCGTCCTCCCCCACGATCCCGATCAGGGCGGCCGCACAGATGTTGGCGACCTTTATCCCCTGAGAAACCTGGGCCTTGTTCAAGGTGACCGAAAGCCCCACCTCTCGTCCCACAGACATGACGGACGAACCGAAGCTGTTGACGAGAGCAGCAAGTTTATCCATATTGGCCATAGCGTTGAATGACTCCCTTCAAAACTGCCCCCTGCGCGCAAAGGGCTGTCCCGCGTGTTCTTTAAAGTCCCCACTTCACGCTGGGGACGGAATTGCCGCCGTTGCATCCACTCCGCGCAGGGCAATCGCCCACGCCGCCAGGTCGTCCAGCGGCCGCGGAGGCACCCTCATCGAACGCGGCAGAAGAAGCTGCCAGGGACGTGGACGGTGCAGCTTCCAGTAGAGCTCTCTCGCCTTCAGGGTGGTTCCCCGCTCGTCCACGCAGACGATCCTGCAGGGCAGGGAAGTCTCTTTAAGCGCCCTCATCAGGACATCGCTGTAAGTACCATCCCCAAGGACGACAGCCGACAGAGCTCGGCGCGTCCCCTCCTCCAGGCGCTCCTGCAGCCAAGGTGAAAAGGCGTCCGCCGAACAGCTTCCGCGTGCAACCCTCCTCAGAAACGCCCCCGACTCTTTCGCCGGGAAGACCCCCGAGAACAGGAGCTCCTTCGTCGGGGCCATCGCCGCAAAGCCGATCTTGTCGCGTCCCGGGTCCAGCCCCAAGATCAGCGCATCGTGGATTCCCATCGGTCCAAAAGCCACAGCCACTGATCGGGGTAGGTGAGGACCCACTCCTCTAAAACATTATGACACATCCGCAGGGACTTTTCCATATTGAATCCGAACGAATTTCCATCTTCATCCACTTCGTCGCTCAGGACCTCTTGAAAGACGACGCGGTGGTGAATCCCGTCCGGGGCGCGCACGCAGAGGACGGGGACGACGGGGGCGCCGAACCGGCGAAAGAGCTTCACGATCCCCTCGTGGGCACTGGCCGGCATCCCCAAAAACGGCACCACCACCCCATCGGCGCGGGCGTCGAGGTCCTGAAGAATACAGACGATGCCGTTCTGGCCAAGGGCGCGGAAGACCCCCCGCAGGCCTCCGCCCTCGCTGGGGATCATCGTCATGCCGGCGGCGCGGGTCCGCCGGCGCTGGATCAGGTCGTTCAGGCCGCCGCGGTTGCGCTGGGGCGTGTAGATGGGGACCAGCGGGTACCCGGCCTGGACCACGCGAGCCCCCGCCATCTCCCAGTTCCCTATGTGGGCGACCATGAGAAGGGCTCCATGGCCCCGCGCCAGGGCGCGGTCCAGGTTCTCGGTGCCCTCGATCGCCACGAGCTCCTGGAGCCTGGGCTTGATGCGGTCCAGCCGCACGAACTCCGCCGCAGACCGGCCGAGGTTGACAAAAGAACGACGGACGATCCCCCGCGCAAGCGTCACGCCCACTCCCAGGGCCTGGACGCAGCGCCGCTCGCAACGGTCGACCTTCTTCCAGCTCAGGAGCCACAAGAGGTGCCCCAGCAGGCCGCCGAAGGCCACGGCCACGCGGTGGGGAAGGGCCTTGATAAAGGCGATGAGAAGCCCCACCGCGCGCTCTTCCAACAGGCCGCCCCCTACGCCTGACGCTGGCAGAGCTCCAGCAGGACGCCGCCCGTCGCCGCCGGATGGATGAAAGCGATCAGCGCGCCGCCCGCTCCCCTGCGGGGCTTCTCGTCGATCAGGCGCACGCCCTTCGCCTTCAGCTCAGCCAGCGCAGCCTCCAGGTCGTCCACGCGCAGCGCCATGTGGTGCATCCCCTCACCCTTCTTGGCGATGAACTTCGCCACGGGGCTGTCCTCCGCCGTCGGCTCCAGAAGCTCCACCTCGGAGTCCTTCAAGGGCAGGAAGGCCGTCTTCACCTTCTGCTCCGCCACCTCCTCGACGCCATGGCACGAAACCCCAAGCGTCCCCTCCCAGAACTCAAGCGCCGCGTCGATGCTCTTCACGGCGACGCCAATGTGATCGATGATCGTCGGTTTCATTACGAGTCCCCCCTTAAAAATAAAAGACAAATCTCTATGCGTTATTTTAAGGCCAACCCCTCATCCGGCGCAAGAGAAGAAGCTGCGCCCAACTCCACGCGCCCTCTCCTCGTGCTCAGGCTACTTTTTCGCCTTCTGGCGCACGTAGGTTCCGTCCAAAACAACCCCCATACCACACCAGCCACTCCTCTTGAACTCGGCCGAGGTGGTCACCGTCGCCGTGTCACCCTTGAAGGTCACGGTCATCCGGGCCTCCTCGGCCTGGGGATCGACGAACTCCGCAACTCCATCCTCCAAGCGCCCCCTGCCGGACAGCTCGCCCACGTTCGCGTTTTCCGGAGAGATCACTCTAACGGCTTCGATCTTCGCCTCAAGATCGGGAAGGGAGCGATTGTAGACCTTGAGCCATCCGTCCTCGCCGCCCTTCCCCTTGCGGACGTAAAATCCCTGCACCCCGGAGGGGTTGCCCATCAGGAAAGCCTCTTCCGCGGTTGTCTGGATCGTCCCCTTCCGTAGTTCCGTGACCAGGGCATAGGCCTTCGGGGCCGGCATCCCGTCCGCTATGAGCTCCTTCGCCTCTTTGTCCCGGCCTTTGGCGACCCACGCATCCTGCTCCTTCTTCAGCGCCTCGAACGTGGCCTTCGGCATGATCTTCTTCGCCTCGCTCCAGGCCTGGTTCAGCGCCTTGTCGGCCGCAGCGAAACCGGGGTCTTTCAGCATCTCCTGATACTCCGCGCCGGTCAGGGCCGACGCGGCCCCCGACAAAAGCAGAACGGCGCACAACACAGCCAGAATTCTTCTCGTTTTCATCGCAGTTCCTCCTGTCTCAAGCTCAGTCGACTCTCCCAGAAGAGAGCTTCGCCATCGTCACGCTGCCGCTTTCCATCCCCCAACCAGGCGCCAGTCCCAAACGGCGCCACAGACTTGATAAAGGCCACAGGCATCCCTCCTCGCTTTCCGGAGCAAATTTCAGCGCTCGGCCCGAACATCCCCACACGCTACCAGCTTACGCTATCCGGCCCTTGTGCGCCACCCCCACGCCGGGTAGTTTTTCGGGTAGTTTTTGCCGGGCCAGCCACGCGGCACGCTGCGCGCTTGCCCTGTAGTCTAACCTCCGCTTTCTCCTCCACACCTTTGCTATAATGGTGTTGAGGACGGAGAGGAGGACGATTCGGGATGACCGTCAACACACCTTACGACGACGTGTTTCGGACTCTGCTGAACGACTGCTCCAGCCTCATCATCCCCGTCGTCAACGAGATTTTTCACGAGTCCTACTCCGGGCAGGAAGCCGTCGTGTTCTACCCCAACGAGCACTTCATCAACGCTCAGGATGGGCAGGAACAGGAGCGCATCACGGACTCCTGTTTCACCATTCGCAAAGAGGGGCAGAAGCCCAGACGGTACCACATCGAGTGCCAGAGCACCGCTGACAACACCATGCTGATCCGGATGTTCGAGTACGACTCGCAGATCGCTCTGGACGCGGGAGAGATCGAGAACAATGTACTGACGGTGCGGTTCCCCCACTCGGCGGTCCTGTACCTCAGACACCGCGCCTCCACGCCGGACGTCATGACCATCCGCATCGAGCTGCCCGGTAAAAAGTCCGCCGACTACAACATACCCGTGTTGAAGGCCCAGCGCTACACCGCGGACGATATCTTCGCCAAGGGGCTGCTGTTCCTCATACCCTTTCGCATCTTCGCCCACGAGGGCCGTTTCGCGGAGTACGAGAGGGATGATGCCGCCTTGAGGGGCTTGATGTCCGAGTACGAGGAGATCAAGAACCGTCTTGCGGCGCTGAGCGAGGCCGGAAGGTTGACGGAGTACGTGCGACACACGCTTGAGGAGATGTCCGGCAAGGTACTGGAACACATCGCCGAAGGCAGCGACAGAGTCAGGGAAGGAGTGAAATCCATCATGGGAGGACGGGTTCTGGAGTACGAGGCGAAGACAATTCTGAACGAGGGCATCGCATTAGGCCGGAACGAGGGCTTAAACGAAGGGTTCGTTTTGGGTCGAAACGCGGGGCGGAACGAAGGTCGGGACGAGGGTTTGAATGAAGGACGGAACGAGGGCATCGCCTCTACCGCGCGGCGGATGCTGACGTTGGGGTTCACGCTGGAGCAGGTCGCCCTGGCGACGGGCCTGTCCATGGACGAAATTGTGGCGCTGCGGGACCGGCTGAATTAAGGCTCCCTTTGAATACGAAAGGCTACGAGAGGCGCTCGGCCCCCGGACACCGGAAGCCGCGCGCTTTGTTCCAAACCCTACCCAGTTCGTCACAAGATCATTTTTTTCAAAACGTCTCCTCCAAATTCTCTCGGGAACGGATATCCAGCTTTTTGGAAGACCGCTTTCAGGTGGAAATTTACAAGGAAGCGCTGAAGGATAGCCTTATAAGTAGTGCTTGCTCAATGCCACGACTATACCCTTATGGCGACAGGACGAAAGCGCCCGCTCGCCTGCGAATCCCAAGGCGGCGACCCATCGTCAGGACCGCATGGGACGAGGCCGCGACACGCAAAGAACCCCGCAGGATGTTGTACAATAAGGGAGGTAATGCCGCTTGGGGATTTTTTCGTTAACACAATCGGGCGGGCGGAGCTTCGTCCCCGGCGCCCGTCAACGCAGGAGGTAACGGACATGGCTTTGATAACGTGCAGACTGTGCCGCAAGATATTCACCGCAGCGGGCGGAAGGGTATGCCCCGAGTGCCAGAAGCGCCTCGACGACCTCTACCTCGACGTCCGCAACTACCTGAGGGACAACCCGAAGGTGGCCTTTAACGTCGAAACTCTGGCCGACGCTCTGGGCGCGGACATCCGCGACGTGCAGGGGCTGGTGGACCTGGGCTACCTGGAGCGCGACATGCCGCGCGGCGGCGAGCTGCAGGAGAACGACAGCCGGCAGAAGCTGGCGAAGGAGTTCGAGCAATCCCTGACCCAGATGCGGGCGGCCGCGGCGGCTGCGGCTCAGCGCAAGCCCGTTTCCTACGGTCAGGAGCTGTACAGCGATAAGGGCAGGAAGAAGTAGAGCCTGACCATGTCGGAGGAGTCTGCGCTTCCATTCTTCGTCGCGCTGGCCGCAGTGCTGGGGGCCTGCATGGGCTCTTTCCTGAACGTCGTGGCGCACCGCAGCATCGAGGGGCGCCCTTGGTGGGGGAAGGAGCGCTCGAGCTGCGAGGCCTGCGGACACGTCCTCACTCCCTGCGAGCTGATCCCGATCCTCTCCTGGTTCCTCCAGAGAGGACGCTGCCGATCCTGCGGTGCGTCGCTCTCCCCGCGCTATCTGCTGGTGGAGCTCATCGGAGCGGCCGGGGCCGCCGGGGCCGCCTGGCGGTGGGGCCCTTCCTGGGCCGGCGTCCTCGTCCTGTTCGCGTTCTTCAGCCTCCTTCTGAACGCGCTGACCGACTTCGAGTCCGGCGACGTGTTCGACGCCTTCGCCATCGCCCCCGGCGTGGCGGGAATGCTCCTTCGCTGCGCAGGTGGGCGCGAGGCGCTGCTGGACGGGCTGGCGGGAGTGGCCGTTGGGTGGGGAGTCTTTGCCGTCATCATCCTGGTTACCGTCCTCATCCTCTCCCGCGAGGGCATGGGCTGGGGCGACGCCTTCTTCATGGGCGGCATGGGGGCCGTCATGGGGTGGAAGCTCACCCTCCTGGCCTTCTACCTCGGCATCATGGTCGGAGGGCTCGGCATCGTCCTCCTGATGCTGATGGGCCGCGTGCGGTGGGGACGGGGGGACGCCGTCCCGCTGGTCCCCTATCTGGCGGTGGGATGCTACCTGACGCTCCTCTGGGGACCGCAGATACTGGGCTTCATCGGCCAGCGCTTCCCCAACCCGGCGGCGTTCCTCCCCTCCTGGCCGTTCTGACCTGAGAAGGGCGTGAGCGCGCCGGTGCTGCAATAGGATAAGCCTAGAAAAAGGGGCGTCCCGATGGACGCCCTTTTTTTTAACTGATTCAATATCTCACCCTAAACGACGGAAAAGCCCTGAACGAACGACCCTCCGTGTTACGTCCTTCTCGCGTCGCCTCTGTTAGTGGGCCTCGTGAGAGCGCGGCTCCTCGTCCCGAGCCTCGGGACGCAAAAGCCAGCGTCCCCAGTCGAAGTGAAGGAGCCCGCTCAGGATGTAGGCGAAGAAGAGGAAGAGCGGGGCCGCGTTCCTGAGGAACGCGAAGGAGAGGACCAGGAGCGAGAAGAGCACAAGGCACTTCCTCCGATCCGCGCTGCGCTTCGTCAGCTTCTTGAGGTTGGCGTAGGGGATGCTGGAGATCATGAGGAAGCCCGTCAGCGCCAGGACCGCCGCCATCACCCCTGCGGGCAGGTCCGTACCCGCCAGCACGAAGGAGGAGGCAAAGAGCCCTCCCGCCGGCGCGGGCAGCCCCTGGAAGGGGCCGGGGACGTGAACCACGTTGAACCGCGCGAGCCGCAGCGCGGTGCACAGCGCGAAGAAGCAGGCCGCGACCGCCCCCAGAAGGCCGCCAAAGCCCCGGAGGGACGTCTGAAAGATCAGGATGGAGGGCGCGACGCCAAAACTGACCAGATCGGCCAGGCTGTCGAACTCAAGCCCGAACTGGGAGCCGCCGCCCAGCATGCGGGCCACCTTGCCGTCCATGCCGTCGAAGATCACGGCGAAGAAGACCAGCCACGCCGCCGGGACGAACCGCCCCTGCGTCGTCAACATCAGCGAGAACACCCCACACAGCAGGTTTCCGCTGGTGACCATATTGGGCGCGATCTGCCGAAATTCCAGCGGCTTGCGCGCAGAACCCCGTTTTCTCCTGAAGAAACTCATCGTTCCACCTCTCCTATACGGGAGACCCCGGCATACACCTTATCTCCGATCTTAACTGTTAATCTTACCTCGCGGGGAAGGTAGATGTCAACTCTGGACCCCAGGCGAATCATCCCATAGCGCTGCCCCGCCTCCAGGGCGTCGCCCAGCTTCAGGCGGCAGACGATGCGTCGCGCAAGCAGCCCTGCGATCTGCACCATCATGACCGGGCCGCGGGCCGTCGAGAGGCCGACGAAGTTGCGCTCGTTGACCTCGGAGGCCTTCGCGGCGAAGGCGGCGACCTTCTTTCCCGGAACGTAGTCCAGGAAAGCCACCCGCCCCGCGCAGGGGGCTCGATTCACGTGGACGCTGAAGACGTTCATGAAGATCCCCACCCGGACGGCGGGCCCTGTGAAGGGGTGCTCGACCTCCAGGACCTCCACGACGCGCCCGTCCGCCGGGGAGAAAAAGGCGTTTCCCTGGTCTGGCGTGCTGCGGTCCGGGTCCCGGAAGAACCAAAGGACGAAGAGCGCAAACGCCCCCATCACCGCCCCCAGGGCGAAGGAGAAAGGGGCGGCAAGCGCCGTCAGCAGAACGGAGGCCGCGATCGTGAAGAACCCATCTTTGGCAAACCTCATGGCAAACTCCTTACGCCAGGTCAGGGGCTTCAAAGGGCAGGCTGCCCGCCTCGCTGCCGTCCGGCTCGTCGGACCGGAGCGCGTCCGCGCGCACGATGCTGCAGTCCGCCACCAGGTCCCCCTCGTCGAGGCGAACCGTAATGTCCCCCGTAGCGGCACGGCTGAGCAGCCGTATCTCCTGAACCGCTACCCGGATCATGCGTCCGCGGACGGTGACGGCGAGCATCTCGTCCTGCTCGTGCACCGCGTGGCAGGCCACGAGGCGCCCCGTCTTCTCCGATATCTTCATCGCCAGCATCCCACCCGTGGCCCGGTGGTGCGGCGTGAACTCGTCAAAGCGCGTGCGCTTCCCCACTCCCCGCTCGCTCAACAGCATGACGTCCTCATCGTCACCCACCACGTCGCAGCTGATGATGTGGTCGTCCCCCGCAAGGTTCATGGCGCGGACGCCTCTTGCGCTGCGGCCCATGGGCCGGAACTCCTCCTCCGGGACGCGCAGGGCCTTCGCCCCCGCCGTCATCAGCAGGAGGTCGTCCTTGCCACGGGTCAGGCGCACCTGGGCGATCTCATCCCCCTCGTCCAGGGTGATGACGCGGCGGGGCCGGTTGGAGTCCATGAGCTCGGCAAAGGGGACGCGTTTCGCGATGGCGCACCGCGTGAGGAAGAAGGCGTACCGCCACTTCTCCCCTCCCGTTTCCTCGCTGGCCAGCGTCACCACCGTTTCCCCGTCCTCCAGGGGCAGGAGGGAGGCGATCTGCCGGCCCTTCCCTCCCGATCGGGTTTCCGGAATGGCGAAGCCCCTTAGCGACATGACCCTGCCCCGGTTCGTAAAGAAGTAGATGTCGCGGTGGGTGTGGGTGACGCAGACCAGGGCGGCGCTGTCGTCCTCTCGCACCGCTGCTCCCTTACGCCCCTTGCCGCCGCGCCCCTGCAGCGCGTAGGACTCCAGGTCTTGACGCCTCAGCAGGCCGTCCTTCGAGAGGACCACGACGATGTCGCTCTCCGGGATCAATTGCTCATCCGGCGTCTCCAGGTAGCTGTCCAGGATCTCCGTCCTCCGCTCGTCCCCGAAGCGCTTCCCCAGGTCCGCCAGCTCGTCCCGGATCACCCCGTCCAACGTCCGGGGGTCCCCCAGAATCCTCTCGTAGGACGCGATGTCCGCCTGAAGCTGGCGCATCTCCTCCTCCAGCTTCTCGCGCTGCAAGCCCGTGAGGCGGCGCAGGCGCATGTCCAAAATCGCCTGAGCCTGGAGCTGGGAGAAGCCGAACCGGTCGATCAGTCCCTGCTCCGCCACGTCGTCGTTCGCGGCCTCCCGGATGAGGCGGATCACCTCGTCGATCCGGTCCACCGCCCTCAAGAGCCCCTCGACGATGTGGGCCCGCGCCGAGGCCTTGTTCAGCCGGAACTGGGTCCTGCGGCGCACCACGTCGCGCCGGTAGCTCAGGAAGAGCCCCAGGATGCTCGCCAGGGGCAGGAGCCTGGGGGTCTGTCGGTCCAGGGCCAGATTGATGACGCCGAACGTCGTCTGGAGCTGCGTGCGCTTGTAGAGCTGGCGCATCACGAGGTCCGGGTTGGCGTCCCGGTTCAGCTCCAGGACGATCCGCATCCCCTCCCGGTTCGACTCGTCGCGGATGTCCTGAATCCCGTCGACGACCTTGTCCTGGGCCGCCTTCACCATCGTTTCGATCAGCGTGGTCTTGTTCACTGCGTAGGGGATCTCGGTGACGATGACGTTCACCTTGCCGCGCCTGCCGTCCTCCACGTGCATCCGGCCGCGGACGATGACCTTGCCGCGACCCGTCCTGTAGGCGTCGTAGATGCCCTGCCGTCCCAATATCTGGCCTCCCGTGGGGAAGTCTGGCCCCGGCAGCCGCTCCATGAGGTCCGCCAAGCTGGCCTCCTCCGGATTGATCCCCTCCTTGAGGAGCCAACAGAGGACATCCGTCACCTCCCGCAGGTTGTGAGGCGGGATGTTCGTCGCCATGCCGACGGCGATGCCCGTGCTCCCGTTTACCAGAAGGTTGGGCAGGACGGAGGGAAGGGAGAGGGGCTCCTTGAGGGACTCGTCGAAGTTCGGCCCCCACTCCACGGTGTCCTCGTCGATGTCCGCCAGCATCAGCTCGCCCAGCTCGTGAAGCCGGGCCTCCGTGTAGCGCATGGCTGCGGCCCGGTCCCCGTCCACGGACCCGAAGTTGCCCTGTCCGTCCACCAGGCAGTACCGCAGGCTCCAGTCCTGCGCCAGGCGCACCATGGTGTCGTAGATGGAGCTGTCGCCATGGGGATGGTACTTACCCATCGTTTCTCCGACGATGCGGGCGGACTTTTTATAGGCGGAATTGTGGCGGAGCCCCAACTCGGACATCGCGTAGAGCACCCTGCGCTGCACCGGCTTCAGCCCGTCGCGCACGTCCGGCAGGGCCCGGCCGACGATGACGCTCATCGCGTAGTTGAGGTAGCTGTCCTTGATCTCCCCCACCAATGGCAGGGGAAGGATCCGTTCCCCTGCCAGCGGCCCCTCGATCTTCTCTTCCGACATAAAATCAATGACCTCCCAAAAGCTCTCCAGCACAGCCCGGAACGTCGGGCCGACGCACGTTCGCTCATACGTTCACGATAGCCTTACGGTCTATTTTAACACGAGGAACGGATAAAAAACGGCATTGGACGCCATTCATGCCATTCTTGCACAGAAACGCCGCACCGCTTCTGCTAAAATACAGAACGTGGCCGATGGCGTCAACGAAGGGCCCTGACGGGCGTCGAGGGGCCTCTCGACGCTGCAGGGAGGGTGCGCCCAAGGGTTCTGCACATGGCCTGTCGGGTCCGCCTGAGCGCAGGCGGACCGCTACCAAAGGGCTTGTTCGCGTCAAATTCGTATGAAATGGGGGTTTCTCTCAAAAATGAAGGATATGAAGCAGGACGTTCGCGCTCTTCTCGAGTCTTACAGGGCGCGCGGAAGCTTCACCAAGGCCGTCTGCGCCGTTTCGAAAAACGGCAAAACGGTCCTTGAGCTCTCCATGGGCTGTGGCCTGGAAACGTTCTTTGACCTGGGCTCCGTCACCGAGCTCTACACCACGACGGCCATCCTGCACCAGGAAGCGCTGGCCCGCCTTGCCCTGGAGGAGCGGCTCGATAAGCTTCTGCCCTTCGCCCCCCTGGGCCCCGCCACGCGCTCGCGCTTTGAGCGGCTCACCGTCCGGGACCTTCTCGCCCACGCTTCGGGCATCCCGGCCTGGTACCCCTTCTACGCCCGGCAGGGAAGCTTCTGGGACGTCCTGGAGCACGTCCTGTCCGTGGAGCCCGCCGCCCAGGGGCCCCTCCACAGCGACATCAACTTTATGATCCTGGGGGAGGTCGTCCGCGCTAAATGTGCGGGCCTCAAGGAGTCCTTGACGGACCTCAACGCGGCGATCGGCGCCTCATCGACCTATGGACCGGTGGATGCGGGCATCTGCGCCGAAACGGAGAATGGGAACCGGGCTGAGGCGCAGCGGTGTGCCGACATGGGGCTCCCCTTCGAGGGCTTCCGCCCCACGGACCGCCCCATCGTCGGCACGGCCAATGACGGCAACGCCTTCTACTTCTTCAAGGGCGTGGCAGGGCACGCCGGCATCTTCGCCTCCGCCCGTGCCCTGCTGAAGCTGGGACGCATCTACCTGGACGGCGGCTCCGCCGGCGACAAGGAGTGGCTTCGGCACAAGGCCGTGGAGGAGTCCTTCAGAGACCACGGCGGCGGCTGGGGCCTGGGCTGGAGCCTATCCGACGTCTTTCCGAAGGGCGTGGGGAACGCGAGCCTCTCCGGCCCCTCCCTCTGGCTCGTCCCGGACCTGGGGATCGCAGCGGCGCTGCTCGTCAACCCTCTGACGGCGGACCCCATTCCGGACCTGTCGGACCTGCGCCGCGAGCTGCACGCCATGCTGCTGCAGTCCCTGTAGCGGGGCGTGCGACCCAAGTGTGTGGGGGTTCAGCGCATCCTCACACAGAATATCAAATCAGGGCCGCCGGCTGAAGGCCCCGCCTGGCGCGGAACTCCGCCAGGCTGACGACCTTTGCGGGCCGCCGGAGCCATCCCTTGCGCTCCGCTTCCGAGGTCAGAGCCGCAAGGAGGCCGGGGATCTCCCGGCGGGTCCTGATCCCCAGCTTGCGGTTTATGTTGCGGATGTGGTATTTCAGCGTGTTTTCCGTGATGAAGATCGTCGAACAGATCTCTTTGGCGCTCCTCGACTCCGCCAGCATGACCGCCACGCGACGCTCCTGCCGCGTCAGGTCCATCCCCTCGAAGTACGCCGTCAACGCCATCAGAAGAAGGTCGTCACGGCTCCAGCTCATCAGATCCCTCTTGAACGCCGTCATGTAGAAACAGCCTCCTCTCGATCTTCCGGCCGCCCCTTCCGCAGGGACCGCCCATCCGAGGACGCCGGGCCCCCGCGCCCTCAAAACTTCAGCATGACAGAAGGATACCGCGAAGTCAGGGCACGCGTCATCACCCCCCCGCAGGATTTGCGGCGAGAGCTCCAAAGAGGACAGCAGGTCAATAATTGAACGAAAATTCAGTGTTAAAGAGGGTTGATCTTCGACTCACCCCAAAGGATGAGCCGAAAAATCTAGGTCTCAAGGCTCTGCCGCAGTGCACCTCAAGGCTGGGTCAGGCGGTTGGGGTCGGCGGTCCGGTCCGCCGGCGCGCCTTCAGGATGCCGATGTACAGGGTAAGGAGTTCGCGTTGGGAGGAAACGCCCATCTTGGCGAAGATGTTTCGGTTGTGGGTCTTCACCGTGTTGGGGCTGATGTTGAGGGCGGACGCCACGTCCCCCGCGGAACAGCCCTGAAGGCAGAGGTCGAAGACGGCGCGCTCCGCGGGGGAAAGGGTCGCCGCGCGCTCGTTGAAGGTTCGTTCCTCTGCACCCATCACTCCGGCCGTCCTCCGGGCGTCGTCCGGATGGGCGTTCAAGAGCTCGGCGAGTTCGTCCAGCTCCTGAGGGTTCGCCGTCATCAAGCCGTCTGAGGCCCAACCCGACAGGACGGGGCGCAGGTACAGCCGGCTGAGGCAGAGCGAGAGGAGGACCCCCACCCCCGCCGCGATGGCGAAGGGCAGGGCCAGCCGGAGGGCTCGGGCGCGGCTCGCCGCATCGTAGCTCTCCTTCGGCACCAGGAGGGCAAAGGCAAAGTCCCTGGCGCCCTCCGGCAGGTTCGTAGGCTGCACCCTCAAGATCCGATGGGCCCCCACCAGGCCGCTGCCGTCCTCGGCCTGATACACCGTCAGCCCCTCCCGGCTCGCCGTGCGGAGGATATTTCCCACCCCCGCGCCACCCGGCCCCTCATCGACGAAGTAACGCCACGACACGAGGCCTCCGGACAGGTCCAGCCCCGTCTCGTCTATAGGGACCAGTGCACAAAAGGCGCCCTCGTAGATGTTGGAGGCGGGGACGTTGGTCCTTTTGAAGTACAGGTCCGTGAGGTCGAAGCCGCAGACGCCGAACGCGTTCCCCTGGGAATCGACGAGGGGCGCTGCACACAGCATGGCACGCCGCGCCGTGCCCCGGACGGGCGCCGCCGGGAACCACAGGCAGACGTGTTCCGCTTCCTCCGGGGTTTCCTCCGCCCGCGATTGGGGAAGGGAGAAGTAGTCCGCGCCCTGGACGTCGAACTCCATGCCCCACTCCTTCTCCATGGCGAATCCGCGGTCCAGGGCGATCCCCGCGGGGCCCCGCAGCAGCTGGTATTGAAGGGCGGACCCGTTGACGAAGTCCGGGGCCCAGTTGACGAGGTAGAGCCCCGATCGGGAGGTCACGGCCTCCTGAAGGCGCAGGCTGGCCGTGGCGTTCAGGATCATGAAGGCCCCCGTGGCGCGGGAGCGCTGCAGCGAGAGCATCAGGAGGTCGAACTGCGACGCCAGAAGCGGTTCCAACAGCTCCGGCCGGCGCATCAGCCCATCCGGAGAGAGGTCCCGCGCAGATAGGAACTGCTCCGCACCCCGCGAGATCATCCGGCTGAGCTGCAGGGCCATGGCCGAGAGCTCCCCCAGCCGGCGCTCCGTTCCGGCGGCCAGGCGGTTCAGCTCGTTGTCGAAGGCCAGGCGTCCCCGCCGGTCCCCCAGGCTGACGCCCCCCGTCAGGAGGAGGGCCATAAAGACGACGGCGGCCACCGTCAACGCGATCGCGGCGAAGAAGGCGTAGAGCTTCAGCCGCAGCGCGCGCCTGAGGGCGTCACCGGGTTCGGTCGAGGAACTGTTCATAGGCCCCTCTCGACGCCATGTTCCAGGCGTCCTCATCGCTCATCCCGGCGTCCAGGGCGTCCCGATAGCGTTGGCGGGACTCCGACGCGACGTCCCACAGGGCCCGCTCGTAGCGGATCTCGAGCTCCCCGTAGTTCGGCAGGGGGATCTGGGGGACGAAGGCGTACTCGCGCTGCATGACCCCGATCGTTTCGATGTAGCTCTTCCAGATACCGCGGGCTCCTTCGCGCCACTCCGCCTCGGCCCGCTCCGCCGCCTCCCGCGTCACGGGGAGGTAGCCCGTGCCGTAGACGTAGCGGAGGTTCTCGTCCGGGGACGTCAGCCACTTCAGGAAGAGGACGGCCGCAGCCTCCCGCGCGGGCGTGCTGCGCAGGAGCGTGAAGCCTCCAGATCGGAGGATGGCGGCCTTCTTCCCCCCCTCCAGCACGGGGAAGGGCAGGATGTCGAAGCTCACGGGCTCCGAGGTGTTGTCCCGGTAGATCACCCGGTCGGGCACGAAGGTGATGCCCGCCGTAGCGCTGGTCCAACACAGGAGCAGCCCCGTCTTGGCCAGGTCCGTTCCGTAGCCCTTGTAGATGGCCGCGTAGCCCCGCGCCCTCGGCTCAAAGAGCAGCTGAAACACGCGCTGATAGGTCGGCGACTCGGTGTTGAGTCCGTCGTCCACGAAGGGGTTCTCCCCCATTTGAGCGAAGGCGGCCTGAAGCAGGTTGAAGGGGTTGTCCACCATGAAGAACATCGCCCCGTCGTGCCGGACGTTCGGCGTCTTGTCGTCCGTCCAACGGTAGTAGCGCTCGGCCGCGTGGAACAGCCCTTCGAGGGTCCCCAGCTCCGACAACTGCGCGCCCGTGTCCTGCGCGAAGCGGTTCCATAGCGTGCGATTCAGGATCAGGCCCTCCGACCCGCGGCCGATGGGAAAGGAGTAGAGCTTCCCGCCGTGGATGCGCCCCGCTTCGATGAAGGAGGGGACGTATCGGGCCAGCTCCTCCTGGGAGAAGTAGTCGTCAAAGGGGACCACCCGTCCCTTCTCGATCAGGGGCAGGACGGACTTGGGATAGGCCACGACGATGTCCGGAGGCTCCGGGGCTCCCGGCGCGTCCTCTGCGATGGACGTCAGGTTCTCGTGGATGATCTCGGCCTTGGCGATGTTCGTGACGAGGATGGCGACGCCGTGCTTCCGCCCCGTCGATCGGTTGAAGCGGTCCACGGCCACGGTCAGCGCGTCCTCCACGTGTCCCGTTGGGTTGTGCCATATCGTGAGCACGATGGGGTCGCGTCCAGTGCTCCGCCAGCACAGGAAGCCCAGAGCCAGAGCCGCCGCAGCGCAAAGGGCCGCTATAGCCAGGCCGCCGCGAGAACGAAACAGGACCACGAGCAAACACCTCCCTCTGCGTCCGCCGACAGGAGGACGATGGTTTATTATACAACGTCCGGCAGCGGTGCATCGGGTGTAGAATTAAAAGAGGTTCGTGCCCGTCAGGCACGGGGAAGGGAGATTCGCACCGATGGAGAAACGCAGCTTTTTCGTCCGCAGAGTCCTTTGTCTTCTCTGTCTTGCAGCCGCGGCGGGGGTCCTGGGCTACCGCGCGGTCCTGCGCTTCGCCCCGGACAAGCTGCGCGAGGAGGTCCGCTCCGAGATCGCGACCCTCCTGAACTCCATCCAGATGGAAACGCTGAGGACGGGCGTCCTGCTCAAAAAGGCGGCGCTTGAGGCGGGACGATGCGGCGCTGCCGGCGATGCCCTCGCCTGCAAGTCCCTTCCGGCCCGCTACCTCGCGTCCTACGACGTGGCGGGCAGCCTGGGCCTCCGCCTGCCGGCCGAGGCCTTTGCGGACGGAAGGCCCCTCGCGGAGTACGCCCTTCGGGAGGCGGGGGAAGTTTCGACGATCGACGGCTTCCCGGACGACGCCGAGGCCGTTCCGGAGGACGCGGAGGCGGTCCTGTGGCGGCCGTTCCGGATTCATCCCCTGACGCGGACCCCCTCGGTCTCCGCCGTCTACCCCGTGTGGGCGAGGGGTCAAACGTGGCGGGGCTTCGTGACCTGCGACATGGACGTGTTCGAGCTCCAGAAGCTCGTCGTGGCCCGGGCCCTCCCCGACTCCCTGACGGCCGACGTCCTGGACTCGCAGGGCGTCGTGCTGGCGAGCTCCCGGCCATCGGCCCTGATGCGCCCCGCGGTCCGTGACGCCGGGCCGGACTTCGTCCGAACGATCCGGACCGTCCTCTCGACGGCCTCCGGGGACCTCGACTACGAGGACGGGGGAGAGCGGTGCCGCCTCCTCTTCGACACCATGCCCGAAACGGGCTGGAAGGTCTGCATCAGGTCGCGGACCCGCGACGTCTACAAGAACGTAACGTGGTTCCTGGAGAACAACGTTCGGGTCTACTCCTGCTGCGGCTCCCACACCCTGAGGCGCACTCCGCAGCAGCCGGTGGCCAATTCCCCCTCCCCCGAACAAAAGGCGTCGGGGGACAAGCCACGACGCCTCCGGCGCTTCGACCTGAAGCTTTCCCGGTGAGCGCGGCGGCCGCGGGGACAAAAAAATTTGACCGGTTGCCGATGGCCCTGCAGGCCGCTTTAGTCCTCATCGCTACAGCTACTCGGAAAACCTCTCGAAGAGATCGTCCAGCTCCGGGCAGTGGTCCATGTCTACGCAGCCGGAAACCCCGTCCGCGCTGACGAACCTCTCGACCTCCACGGACCCGTCCTCCATGAATTCGACCTCCCAGCGCTCCCCGGGAACGGCGATCTCCACCATCACCGCCTCCTCCTGAACCTTGTTGAGCCGGTAATAAATTTTTTCCTCCTCAAGCCGGTTGAGGAACCTCAAAAACTGTTCCATCGCCTATTGCCCCTCCTGTCCCTTCCAGAAATTTAAAAGCCCCGGCACGGGACCACCCCGGTCCGTGCCCCGTGTGCCTCATGGAAGCACGGAGCCGGCTGTCCGGAGAAGGGCCATCCCACCGATTTTTTTCAAAGGGGCCGCTCGCTTGGATCGCGCCCCTGCCGCGCCCTGGCAAAACCTTCAAGTTTACGAAAGTTTACGATAGAATAAGGGACAAAAGGCCGTAACTCGAAGGATCGGTCTTCCGAAAGGGCAACCGTTCCACAAAGCTTCCGGCGGATAAAACCGAGGTGTTGAAACGGTGAAACATCCTAATTTGTGTCTGAACCTTGCGATCGGCGCGGCCCTCGCGGTCCTGACGGCCCTCCCCCCTGCCCCCGCGGAGGGGGCCCGGCGCTACGTCGCCTCGGGGCGCATCGTCCCCGTCTTCGAGCGGCTGGAGGGCGCGGTCCCGGCGCCCGACGCAGGCTGGGCGGAGGTCCGCGGCAACGCGGGCGCTCTGGTCATGGCCTACGGCGACGTCGTTGACGCGGACCCGTCGGAGCGCGCGGACTGGCTGGCCCTCCGACGGGGACCGGACGGACGGGAAACGTCGGGCTTCGTGGAGCGGAGGCTCATGGTCCCCATGCCGGACTACGAGCCTTTTCCCGCCCAGTCCTGGCAGGCCCGTCGGGACGTGTCCGACCTCTTCCTCCTGCCTGGGGCCCTCCCCCTCTCCGCCTACGACGGGCTTCGGATGCCCCGCGGAACCGTGGCCTCGGTCTCCGGCCGCGCGGTGGACTCGGAGGGCCGGGCCTGGCTGCTCTGCGTCTTTGAAACGGACCGGTCCGGAGCGGGGCCGGTCGCGGGGTCGGACCGCCGCTGCGCTTGGGCACCGGAGGAGGCCCTGACCTCCCTGGCCGCCACATCCCCCGACCTGACGCAGGTGGCCCCTGAGGCCCTTCCTCCGGGCCTCAGCCGCGACGAGCGCAAGTTCCTGACCCACAGCGGCTTCTACGTCGATCCCGACCCGATCCTGGGGCCCGACGGAGGCGGGGCCGCAGCCCCCCGGAGGGCGCGCTTCATCACGGCCGACATGGCACTCTGTGCCTTCCGCCTCTCCGCAGGCCGCGCGGTGCAGAGGGTCGAGGAGCGGGCGCTCCTGCCCCTGCTCCACGACTTCCTGAGGTCCCTCGCGGACGCCGCCCGGCGCCTGCCCGATGACCTCTCCGCCTCGGAGCCGGGCCGGACGGCCGCAGCCAACGTCAAGGACTTCATCGCCCTGGCCGCGTACCTCGCCACGGGCGGCGTGACGGAGGTCCCGCCGGAGGTCACGGACCTGGCCTGGGGCACGATGCTGGGCACGGGGGGCCTCGACCGCAACCCCTTCACGGAGCTTTCCCAGGACTTCGCCGCCTTCGCCCCGCGGGGGCGCTACCTGCTGAACAACCAGATGAAGGCCTGGTTCCGCACCCCGCGTCTGCTGGAAACGGCCTGGCCCACCGACACGGAGACGGGAGCCGCCGCCATCCTCATCCTGAACCGCCTCATGAGGACGAGGGACGTGCAGGCGCGCTGGCGCGCCCTCGTCGCGCCCCTCCAATACCTGCGGGGGACCTTGGCTCCAGCGGACGGCGTCGCCACGGTCCTGGAGCCCTTCACACTGGCGGACCTCAAGGCCCCGGACCGCGTGAAGGCCCTGATGTCGGCCCTCGCGGAGCTCGACCAGGGGAGCGGCGGCCCAGGACGCAGGTTCGCCCTCCTGTCCGTTCGCCCCTCCTTCGAGGCGCGGGCGTTCGGGCTCCCCGTCGCGCCCCAGGAGGCCGCAGCCGAGGAGCCAACTCCGCTGCCGGACCCGCTTGAGGTCATGGCAGCGCTGGGGTCCCAGCCGGCGCGGGATGAGCTCTCGCTGTTCGCGGGGAGCCGGGGCAGCGACCAGGCACTGCGGGCTGCAGCGGACCTGTGGGCGGGGTACGCGGCGGGCAGGGAGGAGGACAGCCTCCGAACGGACGCCCTGAGGTGCCTCAGCACCTACCTAGCGCCCGCTCCGGCGGGGAAGGGCCCGGCTCAGTACTTCGCGACGCAGCCGGCCTGGGGTTACAAGAGGCTCGTCACGGCGGAGGCCGCGCTGACGGAGCTGGGGAGCTCGGCGGAGGCGCCCGCAGGCGGGGGCGTTTCCACAGGACGCGACCTCGAAGGGACCTGGCGTCCGGGCCCCTTCGCCCAGCCCCTCCCCAGGGGATACGTCGAGCCCACGCCGGCCCTCTACAGCGCCCTGGCGGAGGCCGCGGACCGGCTGGCGGCCTTCGCGGCCCCCCTTCTGGGCGGCAATCCGGACCCTGGCGTCCGGGGCCTGACGGACTTCGCCAGCGAGATACGCCACCTTGCCGGCATCGCGCAGCGCGCCATTGATGACGCCATGACCTACGACGACTTCTACCGCATCCAGCACCTTCGCCTGCCCGCAGAGGGGGCCCCCACGGTCGTCCTGGCGGAGGCCGCCGCGTCTCCTGCAGCCGGACAGGCCCTCTACGTCGGCACGGGCGCGCCGCGCAGGCTCCTCGTCTACGTCAACGACCGATCGGGGGGAAGCCGCGTCACGGAGGGGCGTACGCTCTCCTTCTACACCTTCACGCGCCCCCTGGGAGCCGAGATGACCGAGGGAAAGTGGCAGGCCCTGGTTCGGGACGGCGGACGGCAGGACGAGCTGAAGCAGTGCCTCCCCTACTGGGCGGGCCGGCTGTACGAATGACCGCCTTAAAGCGGTGAAATTGACGGCGGCGGAACGGCCCGCCTCAGGTTATAATCGGAGCCGGGCCGGAGGGTTCCGGCCACATTCGACCATTTGTATTTTTGGAGGGATGTACGAGATGAAAGGAAAATGGCTAAGACGTTCGGCAATTTGCCCCTTGTTTGCGCTGCTCCTGGCGGCGCTCTTGACGGGCGCCGCCGAGGCTGCTCAGCGCTGGGTGGTCACAAGCCCCGTAGCTCCGGTCTTCGAGGATCTGAAGGACGTAAAGGCCGCCCCCAACGGCCGATGGGAGGCCTACCAGCCGAAGGAAGAGGAGAACACCTTCTGCATCGCCTACGGCGACACCCTTGAGGCGGAGCCCTCGAAGCAGGAGGGCTGGCTCTCCATCAAAGCCGGACCCGACGGGACGGAGCTGCTGGGCTTCGTGGAGCAAAAGCTCCTGGTCCCCATGCCGGAGCACGAGGGCTTCGCCCCGCGTCCCTGGCAGGTCCTGAAGGACGGCGCCATGCCGTACCTCCTGCCGGGGAGCCTGCCCCTCTCGGACTATTCGAAGTTCACGCTTCCCCGGGGCGCCGTGGTGACGGCGCTGGGCCAGAAGCAGGGGGAGGATGGCGCCCTGTGGGTCCTCTGCACCTTCTACACGAACTATGATGAGGGAGCCGATCGCGAGGCCCTCTCGGTACTCCAGGAAAAAGCGGGGGCCTCGAACCCGGCGTTTTCGGGCTCCGACAACCGCCAGGCCTGGCTGCGCGCGGAGGACCTCAGGGACCTGTCCGCGTCGTCGCCCGACCTGACCCGCGTCGAGGAGGAGAACCTGCCAGCCTCCCTGGAGGAGGAAGCCCGCGCCGCCCTTCTGAAGAACGGCTTCTACCTCGACCCGGCCCCTCAGCTTCGAGATTTCATCAACGAGGACGACCTGGTGGACTGCTATTCGGACATGGACGAGCTGACGGCCAAGTTCATCACGGCGGACCTGCCCATGCACGCCTTCCACCTCTACTTCGACCGTTCCCTTCAGAAGCTGGAGGAGAAGGCCCTGGCTCCCCGCGTCACGGGGCTGCTCAACGCCATGAGGGACGCCGCCGCGAAGCTGCCGAAGCAGCTCTCCGCCTCCGAGCCGGGACGGACGGCCGCGGCCAACGTCAAGGACTTCATCGCCCTCGGCCTCTACCTGGCGTCGAACGGCAAGGGGAACGTTCCGGCGGAGGTCCGGGAGTTTGCGGAGGGTGCGATGCGCGGCTCCGGCATCCTGGAGACCAACCCCTTCACGGAGCTGCCGCAGGACCTCTCCCTCTTCGGCCCCAGGGGCCACTACACGATGAACGACGGGCTCAAGGCCTACTTCCGGACCACCTACCTCCTGGGCACCGCCTGGCCACTGGACAGCGAGAACGGCGCGGCGGCAACGCTCATCCTGAACCACATCCTGAGCACCCCGGAGGTCCAGAAGCGCTGGCGCGCCCTGGCCGACCCAATCTCCTACCTGGTGGGCAGCTCCAACGTCAACTCGTGGGACGACCTGTCCGCGGCCCTCAAGCCCTTCAAGCTGGGGGACCTCGCCAAGCCGGACCGCGTCAAGGCGCTCGTGGAGGCGCTCGATGCGGCGGGGAAGAAGAGCGTCATCCAGAAGCTCGATGGCAAGAAGTTCGCCGTCCTGCCCCGGCGCGTCACCTTCGACGCGATGGTCTTCGACGCGCTGACCTTCCCCGCCACGAGCACGCGTGAGGACATGCGGCCGCTCCCGGACCCGCTGGACGTCATGGCGGTGCTAGGCTCCCCGACCGCTCAGGCCGAGATGAAGCCGAACGGGAAGTTCAAGGACTACGAGAAAAATCAGCGGGCCATGGCCGACCTCTGGGAGGCTTACTCGACCGGTAAGGACGGCGACAACGTCTACACGGACGTCCTGAAGTTCGTCCGGGCGTACCTCGCCGAGGCGGGATCGAAGCAGTTCTTCGCCAACCGTCCGGCCTGGGGCTACAAGAAGCTCATCACGGCCGAGGCCGCGATGACGGAGCTGAAGCACGACACGATCCTCTACGCGGAGCAGAGCGGCGCGGAGATGGGGGACGGAGGCGGAGACCTCTGGATCCCCGGCCCCTTCAAGCTGCCCATCCCCCGCAGCTACGTCGAGCCCGTTCCGGCGCTCTACAGCGCCCTGGCAGAGGCCGCGGACCGCCTTGTGGAAACCCTGACGAAGCTCCTGCCCAAGGAGAACGAGAAATGGCGGGAGTACTACGCGGCGAACCTGATGTCCTTCGCCAAGGACATGCGTGGGCTGACGGCGATCGCCGAACGCGCCCTGGACGACTCCATGACCTGGGAGGACTTCGAGCAGCTGCTGAGCTTCAGGCTGGCCTCCGTCCTGCCCGAGGACATCGGTGAGATCGTGGGCGAGGAGGCGCAGCGACAGCTTCGCATGGCCCTCGTGGCGGACGTCGCCACCTCCGTTCCGACGGGCGAGGTCCTCTTCACGGGCACGGGAACGCCCAGGAAGCTCCGGGTCTACGTCAACGACAAGTCGGGCGGATTCCGCGTCACGGAGGGCTACATGTTCTCCTACTACACCTTCACGACCCCGATGGGGGAAAAGCGGATGGACGACGATGAGTGGAAGGCCCTCGTCTACGACGAGAAGCGTCAGGACGAGCTGAAGACGGCCCTCCCCTACTGGCAGAACAAGGTCAATGACTAGCTTATCGAATCGACTCAGACGGATTGCGGCGGCCCTGGCGGCCGCCGCCTGTCTTGTTTCCGCGGCGGAGGCCGCTCCCCGCGTCGTCGGGGCCCTAGCCCCACACCACAGCGTGGCCGGAGCGATGATCGACCACCTCTACGAGCGGCTAGCCTCGGAGGACGCAACCCCGGCCCGCGTCGTGATCATCGGCCCGGACCACTTCGGCCGGGCCCGCGCGGGCGTCGTCCTGGGCGCGCCGGACTGGAGGACCCCCGCAGGGGACCTGCTGCTGTCCGGCGACGCGGCGGCTGCGCGCGCCCTCTCCTGGGCCATGCCCCGCCAGGACGACGCCGTGCAGCGGGACCACTGCGTCACGGAACACATCCCGCGCGTCCAGCGCTTTTTTCCCGGCGCGGAGGTGTTGTGCCTCCTGGTGCGGACCGGCGCCAGCGACATGGAGCTCCTGCGCGCGCACCGCGTGCTGACGCGCCTGCTGCGCCAGGAGGGGGGCGTGGTGCTCCTGAGCATGGACCTGTCCCACTACAAGCCGCGGGCCGAGTCCGACGCGGAGGACGACCGGACCCTGGCGGTCCTGAGGGGCTTTCGCACGGGCGAGATCGGTGGGCTGGACGTGGACTGCCGGCGCGGCGCACGGCTCTTCCTCGCCTTGATGCAGACCCTGGGAAACGGGGAAGCCGTCCTGCTGGAGCGCAGCAACTCCGACGACTACGCCTCGCGCCCTTCGCCGCGCACCACGGGACACGCGACCTGCCTCTACCTCCCTACAGCCCCGCCCGCTCCATAAAGAGGGCCAGGGCCAGGAGGTCCGCGGACCCTCCGGGGCTGAGGTTCCGGCGGATCATCACGCGGTCCATGCCCCGCGCTGCCCAGGGGTGCATCCCCTGCGGCAGGCAGAGGGCGGCCCGCGCCATCGCCCGGACCAGGAGGAGCCCTTTCCGTCCGCCGCGATACAGGAGGTTAGTGTCCGTGCAGCGCGCAAGGAGCCCCAGGAGCGCCGTCAGCGGCCCCTTCGCCTCCAGAGCGGCCCGCGCCCGGAAGGCCGTCGGGAACCCGGCCATGGCCTCCTTCACCGCCCCGCCTGCGCCGTAGCGGGCGCGCACCGACGCGCCGTGGGACCCCTCGCCTCCCTCCCGCCTCTGCTTCGCCAGGGCCGCCACGCGCTGAAGGACGTCCCGCCCGTCAAGGAGCGACGCCCCAAGCGCCCCCAGCAGCAGCCCCAGGGCGAAGATCGCCCCGCGGTGCGCATTGACGCCCCCCGTGGCCTCCATCATCGCGGCCTCCGCCTCCACGCCGATCCCCCGCAGCGGGAGGAACCGGTCCGGCTCATCCATTCCCGCCCTGAAGAATCGCTCGAAGTACGGGCGAAGCGCCCTGGCGCTCCTCTCCAGCATGGGGAGGTCCATGTCGCGGTGGGCGCCGTTGTTCGACCGGTCCACCAGGCCGGGCTTCGGCGTGAGGCGCGCCTCCTCCAACAGCGCGGCTTCCGCCGCCTCCGCAAAGCGCGGCGCAGCCCAGCCCATCAGGAGCGCCCGCGCTGCCGCCTCGACGGCAGCCAACCCGTGGGCCCGGCTGCGGGCGCAGTCAAAGGCCGGCCCGCCGCACACAATGCAGGTGCGGGGCACGGCCCTGGAGAGCTTGTGTCCCTCCCCGTCCAACACGTCCACGTCGAGGAGCCGCCCCACGGGCGCCTCCGCCTCGACCGCCTCCCCTAGGACCTTGAGCGCCGGCGCCTCCATCCGGAACGCGAGGAGGGCCTCCGGCCCAGCCGCATCCCGCCTCACCTCCATGGCCAGGGGCGGGGGCAGACGCGCCTCGAGCTCGTCAAGTCCATGACGGAAGGCCAGTTCGATCAGGGGCGTATCCTTGACGGGGCCGGGGACGTTCATACAAAGGCTGACGAGGGGCGTTCCCCACCGCGCCAGCAGAGCCCGCTGCGCCGCCTGGCGCCGCTCCCGTGCCTGCAACACCTCTTCTAGCCCCACGGCCCTCGGCGCAAAAAACTCGATCCTCCGTCCGCCCCTTCGCTCTCCGCCCGTCATCCCAATGTCCCCTCTCAAAGTGCCGCCCTGCTCCGGGAAGGCGCGCCCCGCTTTCGGTACGGCTCAAATGATATAATAAAATTTGTGTTTTATGAGAGTAAAACCCTGCGACTAACGGTTTTAAAATAGAATGAAAAGCGCGGATTTTCGAAACGGACTTACAGGGCCTGTGCCGTTGCAGAGGCAGCGGAGCAACGGAATCCGTGTTGTGCGGGAGGTGGTCGTCATGGGAGAGGTCAGCGTGGACGCGATCTATCGGCCGGAGAGGGACCCGGAACTGGCGGCGCTCCTGAAGGCGAACGACCTCACGCTGCCGGAGGAGGCGGACGAGGGCGTAGGGCTCTACGAGGACGGGCGCCTCGTGGGGTGTGGCTTCCTGAAGGGGAACCTGTTGCAGGGGGTCGCCGTCGACGCGGCGCACCGCGGCGAAGGGCTCTCCGCCACGCTCATCACGGCCCTGATCCAGAGGGCCGTCCAGCGCGGCATCACCTATTGGCAGGTGATCACCAAGCCCGACATGGAGCGTTTTTTTGCAGGCCTTGGATTTCGCAGGGTGGCGGACGCACGGCCCTACGCCGTCCTCCTGGAGGCCGGAAGCGGCAGCGCCTCGGCCTACGCGGAGGACCTTCGGCGTCAGGCGGAGGGCCGGCCCACGCCCCGCGCCTGCGTCGTGATGAACGCCAACCCCTTCACGCTGGGCCATCGGCACCTCGTGGAGCGGGCCGCCTCGGAAAACCCCTGGGTGTGGGTGCTGGCCGTGCGCGAGGACCGGTCGGAGTTCCCCTTCGACGTCCGCTTCCGGCTGATGCGCGAGGGTACGGCGGACCTGGCCAACGTCGAGGTCCTTTCGGGCGGCGAGTACGTCATCTCCGCGCGCACCTTTCCCGCCTACTTCACGCGGCAGGAGTCGCTGGCCGCGGCGCAGGGCGCGCTGGACGCGGCCGTCTTCTGCGACCTCGTGGCCCCCGCCCTCGGTGTCGCGAGGCGCTACGTGGGGACGGAGCCCTTCAGCCCATCCACGGCGCGCTACAACGAGGCGCTCCTCGAGCGGCTGCCGAAGTGCGGCATCCAGGTCGTGGTGGTGGAGCGGGCCTCCGCAGGGGGAGAGGCCGTCAGCGCGTCGCGGGTGCGGGCTGCGCTGGCCGCCCAAGACTGGGGCACCGTTCGGGCCATGACGCCGGACAGCACGTACCGATACCTCCGGGAGCGGCGTCCAGGCTGACCCAGGGGCAAAAAAAGGGGCGGGGCGATGTTTTCGCCCCGCCGGCCGAGGGTCAGGCCCGGAAGCCTGCGGCGCCGCGCTACAGGTACTGCGACAGGATGATCGCCGCGACCATCAGCGGGATGTTGAAGTGCAGGAACGTGGGAACGCAGGTGTCCCAGATGTGGTCGTGCTGGCCGTCCGCGTTCAGGCCCGCCGTGGGGCCGAGGGTCGTGTCGGAGGCCGGGGAGCCCGCGTCGCCGAGGGCCGCCGCTGCCGCGATCAGGAGGCACGTCGCCGGCGTGGAGAAGCCCATGTGCTTGCAGAGCGGGACGTAGAGCACCGCCAGCACGGGGATCGTGCCGAAGGAGGTGCCGATGCCCATCGTCACCAGGAGGCCGATGAGGGTGATCATCGTCGCCGCCATGACCTTGCTGCCGCTCATGGCGTTGGCCGCCGCGTGAACCAGTTCGTCGACGCCGCCCGTCTGCTTCATGACGCCGGCATAGCCGCCCGCGATCAGCATCACGAAGGCGATCATGCCCATGAGTTTGATGCCGCCCGCAAACTGGTCGTCGATCCTGCTCCAGGGGACGGCTCTCAGGGCGAACATCACCACGAGGCCGCTCAGGGCGGAGAGGGGCAGGGATTCGGTCCAAATCTGCACCGCGACCACAACGAAGATGGCCAGGACCGTGATCCAGTGAGCCGGCTTCAGTTCCTCGGAGATGGCGTCCGTGGCCGACGTGTCCACGTCCAGCGTCTTGTACTCGCGGGGCGCGGCGTAGGAGATGAAGATGGCGACCAGCAGGCCGAGGAACATCGCCACGCCGAGGTGCCACGTGTAGTGCCAGACCACGGCCGTTTCGATGGGCATGCCGTTCTCGGTCATGTTCTTTGCGATGATGCCGTGGAAGATCGTGCCGAAGCCGAAGGGGATGGCGATGTAGGGCGCCTTGAGTCCGAAGGCCAGGGAGCAGGCCGCGCCGCGGCGGTCCAGCTTCATGCGGTTGAACATGGCCAACATCGGCGGGATCATGATGGGGATGAAGGCGATGTGGATGGGGATGAGGTTCTGGGACAAGCAGCTGACGCCCGCCAGGATCAGCAGCAGCACCGCCCGCCGGTCCCCCATCAGGCGGGACATCTTCTTGCCCATGATGTCCGCAAGGCCCGTGGTGGCGATGGCCGTGGCGAAGGTGCCCAGCAGCAGGTAAGCCAGGGCCGTTTCGGCGTTGCTGCTGAACCCCTCCGTGATGATGCCCATCACGTCGCGGAACGGGATACCGCCCACCAAGGCACCGGCGTAGCAGGCCACCAGCATGGCCGCCAGGATGTTGAGCTTGAAAAGGCACAGCACGCACAGCACGATGACGGAAACCGTTACCGGGTTGGTCAGAATAGACAATCTAAACCCTCCTTCTGTCTGATAAAGTCCGCAAGGTCAAAGATATGGCTCAAAAATGCGCCTCGGCCTGGGGGCGGCCCGTCCAAAGGCCACTCCCGCCCCTCTTAAAAAATTATAGCATCACGGCATCACCTCACCGCATATAGGTCAAGCTCGACCTCGACCGGCTCGTCCAGGGAAACCGGCCCCTCGATGAAGGCGCCCCGCACCTCCCCGCCCCGCCGGACGACCGAGGCGGTCAGGGCTCCGGCGGGCTGCACGTATCGCCTGCGGAATTCGCCGTCTCGGACCTCCACGCTCTCCGCCACCGCCGCGGCCAGGCTGCCAGACCCGCAGCTCCCCTCCTGGAACAGCGTCCCCACGGAGGGGACCTTGACGAACGGCGTTAGCCGCGCCTCTCCCGCCGCGTCGAGACGGTTCAGGAAGATGACGCCATAGGCCTCAAGCCCGGCCATCCCCTTAAAGGCCGGCTCCGCGCGGTGGAAGAACTCGCGGCTCGGAGCCTCGTCCCAAACCACGAGGTGAGCGATGCTGCCCAGGTGGACCAACGTCCCCCCGAACTCCGGGACGGGGCGAACCGCAAGGGGCAGGGGCATCTCCGTCCGCGCCGTGCCCTCCGCCCAGTCCACGTCCACCGCGATGGGGTGGTTGCATCCGCTGACCTCGATCCGCACCCTCTCAGGCCGAGGGACGCGCCCTGCTTCCCGTGCGGTCCACATGCCCCAGGCACGGGCCGCGTTGCCGCAGAACTCGCCCCCGGCCATCTCAAGCCGGGCGGCGGTGCCCATGAGGGGGACGGAGGCAAAGCCCACCTGCTCGACCTTCATCTCCGGCAGGGCGGCGATCAGCTTTCCCGCGGCGTCGGCGCGCAGCGCGCGGTCGACGGGCGTCAGCACGAAGAGCGTGACGTTGCCCGCCGGGTCCGCGCGGACCACCTTCAGCCTCACGAGGCTCACGACGGCTACTCCAGGTCCGGGACGTGCGCCCTCACGATCTCCAGAAGCTCGCCGCTGCGGACCATCCTCTCGACCTCCGCGATGTCGGGCCAGATCTCCCGGTCCACCTCGTAGAAGGGCACCTTCTCGCGCACGTGCTTCAAGAGCGCCTCGTGCAGCGGCGTGATCCCCTGGCCGTGGGTGTCGAGGCGACGGCGGACGTCGATGGCCTGGCAGGCCGTCAAGAGCTCGTCCGCCAGCACGGAGAGGGTGTTCTGCACGATCCAGCCCGCCTTGCGCGCGGCGGTGGTGCCCATGGAAACGATGTCCTCCTGGTTTGCGGAGGAGGGGATGGAGTCCACGGAGGCCGGATGCGCCAGCACCTTGTTCTCCGACACCATGGAGGCTGCGGCGTACTGGACGATCATGAAGCCGGAGTTCACGCCGGCCTTCGTCGTCAGGAACGGGGTGAGGCCGTTGGAGAGCGCCGCGTTGACCATGCGCTCCGTGCGCCGCTCGGAGATGTTGGCAAGCTCGGAGCAGGCGATGCCCAGGGTGTCGAAGGGGATGGCCATGGGCTCGCCGTGGAAGTTGCCCCCCGAGATGACGGCCTCGTCCTCCAGGAACAGCAGGGGGTTGTCCGTGACGGCGTTCAGCTCGATCTCCACCTTGTCCAGCACGTAGTCCAGCGCGTCGCGCACCGCGCCGTGGTACTGGGGCACGCAGCGCAGAGCGTAGGCGTCCTGCACCCGATCCCCCTGGCAGCGGTCCAGTATCTCGGACCCCTCCATCAGGCGGCGCATGTTGGCGGCCACCCGGATCTGCCCCCTCTGGCCGCGGGCCTGATGGACGCGCGGGTCAAAGGCGTCCTTCAGAGCGGTCAGCCCCTCGAAGGACAGGGAGGCGATGACGTCCGCCAGCTGGGCCGCGCAAATCGTGTCGTAGAGGGCCAGGGCCCCGACCGACGTCATGGCGCAGGTGCCGTTCGTCATGCCCAGGCCCTCCTTGCAGGCCAGCGTGCTCAACGTCGCGATCCCCGCCTTCTCCATCGCCTCCGCTCCGCTCATCTCCACGCCCTGATACAGCGCCCGCCCGCGCCCCAGGAGGGGCAGCGTCATGTGGGCCAGCGGCGCCAGGTCGCCGGAGGACCCAAGGGACCCCTTCTGGGGGACGACGGGCGTCACTCCCCGGTTCAGCATCTCGACGAGCGTCTGCACCAGGACGGGCCGCACTCCGGAAACCCCCTCGCACAGGGCGTTGGCCCGCAGGAGCATCATGCCGCGCACCACCTCGGCGGCGTAAGGGTCCCCCGTGCCCGTGCAGTGGCTCAGGATCAGGTTCGTGGAGAGCTGGTTCGACATCTCCTCCGGCACCGCCACCTTCTGAAAGTCCCCGAAGCCTGTGGTGATGCCGTAGGCCGCGCGCTTCTCCCCCACGATCTTCTCCGCCAGCGTCCGGGATCGCTCCATGGCGCGGAGGGCGGACTCGGCCAGCTCCACGGAGGCGCCAAACCGCGCAACGGCGACGAAGCCCTCAAGGGAGAGGCTCTTTCCATCCATCACAACGCGCTTCACTGCAGAAGGGTTCATGATCATCGGCCTAACCTCGCTTTGTTTTTACATACCCACCGGCACAGGCTTCTCCGGGGGCTGGAACGAACGGAGCTTAAAACAAGCTCAAGAGAATCATGCAGCCAACGGCAATCAAGGTGGATACGGCGCCCCCTTACTGCGCCCTGTTAAACTGGTGTTTTTTCAGATCAGTAAATTTTAAATAGTGGCATTTGTTTATTTAATTGTAGTTTACTATGGCGCGGACGAAATGTAAAGGCAGGGAACAAAAAAACGGCGGGTCAAGGCCCGCCGTTTTTTGTCGTTGCGCTCTCTTAAAGGTCTGCCTCGCTGCCGGCCTACTTGCCGACGCAGAAGCGGCTGAAGATGGAGTCCAGGAGGTCGTCGTCCGCTGCGATTCCCAGCGTGCGTTCCAGGGCTTTCCTGGCCGTGCCCAGGAGGGACGCCGTCACGTCCTGTTCCATGTCGGCCTCCAGGACCCTCTGAGCCTCCGCGATGGCCTCCGCGCAGGCGCGAAGCTCCGACAGTTGCCGTGCCGTGACGTTCAGCCCCGCGTCCAGCGCGCCGCCCGCCGTAGCGATGGCGACGATGGCCTCCTTGAGGGCGTCCAGGCCCTCCCCCGTCTTGGCGGAGATGGCGAGCGTCCTCCCTTCCGGGACGATGGCCCGCAGGTCGTCCTCCGTCACTGCAAGGGCCTTGTCCGCCTTGTTCAGGACGATGATCGACTCCCTCGTCCCCAGGCTGCGGATGTAATCCCGGTCCGCGTCCTCCAGGGGGGCGGAGCCGTCCAGGAGCCACAGGCAGATGTCCGCCTGCTTCAGGGCCGCCCGCGCCCGTTCGATGCCGCTGGCCTCGATCTCGTCGGAGGGGACGCGCAACCCCGCGGTGTCCACCAGCCGGATGGGGATGCCCCGATAGGTGACGGTTTCCTCGATGATGTCCCGCGTCGTGCCCGGCACGGCCGTCACGATGGCGCGGGACTGCTTCAGCAGGGCGTTCAGGAGGGACGACTTGCCCACGTTGGGGCGGCCGGAGATGACCACTCGGATGCCCTCCCGGAGCAGCAGGCCCAAGGAGCAGCGGTCCTCCAGGTCCCGCAGGCTGATGCGCAGCGTTTCCAGCGCGTCGTGCAGGCCCGTCGGGTCCAGGGCCAGCGCCTCGTCCTCCGGGAAGTCCAATCCCACCTCAAGGTCCCCCTGCAGGGTCAGGAGCTCGTCGCGGATCTGGCGCACGAACTCGGAGAACTCCCCCGACAGGGTCCGCGCCGCGGCCCGCAGGGCCTCCTCGCTGCGGGAGCGGATGATGCCGAGCACGCTCTCGGCCTGGGACAGGTCCATGCGCCCGTTCAGAAAGGCCCTGCGGGTGAACTCCCCCGGCTCCGCCATGCGGGCCCCCCGCCGCAGCAGTCCCTCAAGGCACAGCTGGGCCACCAACGTTCCCCCGTGCGTGTGGACCTCCACCACGTCCTCGCCCGTGAAGCTGTGAGGCCCTGGAAAGTGGACCGCCAGGACCTGATCGATGGCGTTGTCCGCGCCGTCCAGGAGGGCGGCCAGGCACATCGTCCGGGGCGGGGGGAAGCCCTTCGGCCCAAAGCGCAGGACCGACCGGGCCAGCGGCACGGCACAGGGGCCGGACGCCCGCACGACGGCGATGCCCGCCTCGCCCCAAGCCGTCGATATCGCGGCGATCGTGTCAGACGGAGCGTGCATGGCTGACGACCCACTCCTCGGCCTGAGCGCGGTTCGTCACCCGCCCCGTGCCGACGGCCACGTCAAGCCCGTCCAAAAGAGCGCCGATGATGCGCCCTGGAGCCAGCCGAAGGAGGCTCATCACCTCGTCCCCTCCGAGGAAGCGCGAGGCGCCCCCCGTCTGAAGCGCCACGGACTTGAAGCGGCGCAGCACCTGGGCCAGACGCCATCGATTGTCGGACAGCGTCTCCAGGTGCGGCAGGCCCTCCGCCCGCGCGATGCAGCCCGCGAAGTCAAGTCCCGCCGCCATCGCGTCGGCCCCGTGCTCCAGCACGGACCGGCACAGGTCCTCCTCCGTCCGCGGCTCGTAGAACCTGCGGTAGCCGTCGATGATGGCCTGCGCGGCGCGAATCGTTTCCGCCGGGATGTTCCACTGGCTCAGGAAGGAGGAGGTCAGCGCCTCGTTCTTCCTCCGCTCTCCTTCGTCCCCGGCGTCCAACGACCTGGTGCCGATGCGGCTGAAGAGCCCCGCCAGGATAAAGGCCTCGTCCTGCATGATCTTGTGGGTCGGCAGACGCCTCTCGATGACGGACAGGGTCGCCATGACGTGGCTGAAGAGCGTCCTTCCGCGCCCGTCCGGCACGGACTTCAGATCCTCCAGGTCCTTCAGGAAGAAGGGCAGCAGGTTGTAGTGGTCGCAGAGTCTGATGAAGCGCCAGGGGCGCTCCTTCATGCCCTTGATGATCTCCCGCCCCCAGCGTTCGGCGGGGATGGCGTTCATGCGGTCCGAGTGGCCCCTAAGGAAATCGCGCACGTCCATGTCGGTCCGCCAGAAGACGTCCATCCCCAGCTCCGCCGCAAAGCGCAGGATGCGCACGATGCGCAGCGGGTCCCTGTCGATCAGGTCCACGTCGTCGCCCGTCAGGCGGATGACGCGGTTTCGGATGTCGCGGCGCCCGCCGAAGGGGTCCACCACCCCGCCGTCGCTGCGCAGGGCGATGGCCTCGATGCTCAGGTCCCTGCGTGCCAGGTCGTCCGCGATCGTGTCGCCCTGGAGGCTGTAAGCCCGGAAGGGCGCGCCCAGAACCGTCCCCCGGAGGACGGGGAACGTCCCTTTGGCGTCAACCGTCGCGCTATCCAGCCTGTCGCTCAGAGAGCTCAGGTCCCTTGCGTCCACGGCCAGCGTCATGACCTTCGGATCGATGCCCATCTCGATCATGCGGGCGGAATCTCCGACCAGCCAGGCCTTCACGCCGGTCCTCTCCACCGTCTTGAGAACGCGCAGATGTTTCATCTCCACCACCTCCAGAAAACCGCACCCAGGAAGTGTGCCGCCGGTCATAGACTCCCCCTCCTACTCCTTAATATTTATTGAACTGCTTTCTACTGCAACATAAGTTTAACCCAAAAGCGTCTATATATCCAGAAGAATACTGCTTATATTAAAATTTAACAGCAGTGACTTTTGACGACGGGGGCGGAGGCGCAGCTCCTTCCCACGCCCATCAATTTATGCTATCATTTTTGAACACAGTCAAGTTTTTAACGTGGCAAAGCACCCCGGACACGACAGGAGGAAAGATCACTTTGAAGGAACGGATGAACCGCTTTATCGACTCCCTCAGGCCGGAGCTCTCCCGGATGTCCGACGACATCTACGACCATCCGGAGGTTGGCCTGACGGAGCGGCATGCGTCCCAGTTGCTCACCGCGTGGCTTGAGGAGCGGGGCTTTGCCGTGGAGCGCGGCGTGGGGGGGCTTGAAACGGCGTTTCGGGCCGTCTGGCGCCAGGGGGAGGGCGGCCCCCGTATCGGGCTGCTCTGCGAGTACGACGCGCTACCGGCCCAGGGGCACGCCTGCGGTCACCAGATGCAGGGGCCCTGCATCCTGGGAGCGGCCGCGGCTCTGAAGGACGGAGGCATCAAGGCGCCCTTCAGCGTCGTCGTCTACGGGACGCCGGCGGAGGAGACGGTGAGCGGAAAGGTCCTCATGCTGAAGCACGGGGACTGCTTCCACGACATCGACGTCGCCCTGATGATGCACGGCAGCGGCGAAACGACGACGGACGTCAAGTCCATGGCCCTGACCAGCTTCACGGTGACATACCACGGCCGGGCGGCTCACGCGGCCATCCGGCCCGAGGAGGGGCGCAGCTCGCTGGACGCCATGATCCTCGCCTTTCAGGCTGGATGAAGTACAGCTGGCGCGTGTTCTGCTGGTGGGTGGCGCTGGGCTGCATCCTGGTCGCCATCGCTCAGGCGATCCACCTGGGGCCCTTTTAAGCCTGGGAGGGGACGCGATGAAAAGACTGATCCTCGACGACGCCTTTCAAGCGCTCTTCCCCGATGCGGCTCTGGCGGTTCTCTGCGTGCATCTGGGGCCTGAGGCCCGCCGTCCTGCGGAAGCTCAGGCCGATGAGATTCGGGCCCTGCTGGCCCAGGCCAACCTGGAGGCGCGGAAGCACCTGACCTCGGACGTCATCTCGGAGAACGCCATCCCCGCAAGCTGGCGAGAGGCCTACCGAAGGTTCCCCACCAAGAAGGGAGCCCGCTGCTCCATCGAGAACCTGCTGAAGCGCGTCCTGCACGACAAGCCGCTGACCTCCATCGCCCCCACCGTGGACCTGACGAACGCGATCTCCCTCCGATACGGGTTCCCCATCGGGGCGGAGGACCTGGACGCCTTCGTTGGCGACCTGCACCTGGGGGCCATGAAGGGGACCGAGGACTTTCTGCCCCTGGGCGAAGATGCCCAGGACCCGCCGCTCCCCGGAGAAATCGGGTACTACGACGAAGCCGGTGCGGTGTGCCGCTGCTGGAACTGGCGCGACGGCCGCCGAACGGCGGTGACGGACGGCACCGTCAACGAGTTTATCGTCATGGAGTGCATCGAGCCCCACCGTAGGGAAGACTTGAGGGCGGCCCAGACGGAGCTGACGGACCTGCTGAAAAGATACGCCGGCGCAGAGGTCCTGGCCAGCGGGCTCGTCACCGCGCAGGCCCCTGAGATGGTCATCGCAGGCTGACTTCGCGCGAGGGCGGCCCCGGAAATATCCGGGGCCGCCCTCGCGTCCGTCGTCAAACAACCTTTGGGATTACTGGAGCACCTCAAGCTCCTTGCTGTAACGGTTCAGCCTCTCGCAGCCCTCCTCCGTCACCAGGACCAGGTCCTCGATCCGCACGCCAACGTCGTCCTTCAGGTAGATGCCCGGCTCGATGGAGAAGATCATCCCCGGCTCCGTCAGGCGATGGTCTGCCGGCGACACGTCGCCGTACTCGTGCGTTTCAAGCCCGATGAAATGTCCGAGACGGTGGGTGAAGTTTGGCCCGTACCCCGCCGCCGTGATGACGTCCCGCGCCAAGGCGTCGATGTCGCAGAGCCTCACTCCCGGCCTTACGCCGGCCTCCGCCGTTTCCTGAGCCCGCCGCACCGTTTCATAGACCTGGCGATGGTGCTCCGACGCCGAACGCCAGAAGAACGTCCGCGTCATGTCCGAGCAGTAACCGTCCTTTCGGCAGCCCACGTCGAACAGGACGCAGTCCCCTTCCTTGAGGACCGTCCCGTCCGGCGCGTGATGCGGGTCCGCAGCGTTGGCGCCGAAGGCCACCAGAGGGCTGAAGGAGAAGCCCTGCGCCCCCAGTTCGAGGTAGATGTCCATGAGCTGGCGGGCCACCTCCGCCTCCGTGACGCCCTCGTGAACAAGGCCTTTGAAGCGCTCCATGGCCTGATCGTTGACGCGGGAGGAGGCGGCCATCCTCTCCCGCTCCTCCGCGTCCTTCACGCCCCGGGCCAGGTCCACGGCCGGCGAGGCGACGATCAGGTCCTCCGGCGCCCAGCGCTCCAGGAGTGGCAGCAGGAAGCACGCCGGCATCCCCTTGTCGACGCCCAGCTTTCCAACGTTCCCGTGCCAGAGGCGCTCCGTCACGAGCGCCATCACCGGGTCCCCGTCCGAGTGGAGGACGACCTCCAGGTCCGGGTCCTCCTTCAGCCCGAACAGCCGGTTTGCGAAGAGGATGGGCCTTCCGTCCTCGCGCAGGCAGAGCGCGAAGAACCGCTCCATAGGGTGGACGTCCTGTCCCGTCAGGTAGAGGATGGACAGGGGGTCCATCAGAAGAAAATCCGTCACCCCAAGCTCCCGCATCCCGCACAGCACCCGCTTCACGCGATCTCCGTTCATCGTCAACGCTCCTCCTTCACATTCGAGAAAGGGCCCCGCGCCGTCGAGGCCAGGCCCTGTCGTTACGACAGCCCGTTCCCCTCCGTCAAGCGTCCGTCGGCCATGGTGTACACCCGGTCGGCGAAGTCCAGGGTGTCCAGGTCGTGCGACACGACGAGGAGCGTGGTCCCGTCATCCTGCAGGGCCGCAAGACACTCCATCACGCCGCGGCGGGAAACCGCGTCCAGGTCCGAGGTGGGCTCGTCCGCGATCACGATGGAGGGGCGGTTGACGAGGGCGCGGGCGATGAGGGCCCGGCGCAGCTCGCCCCCCGACAGGTCCTCCGGGTAGGTGTCCGCCAGCCCCTCGATGCCGAAGCGCGAGAGCAGGAGGCGCGCGGCCCCTTCCCCATCGCCTCCGTGGGGCCACAGGACGAAGGGCAGGAGCACGTTCTCCAGCACCGTCAGTCCCGGCAGCGCGGACGGCCCCTGAGGAATGAAGCCAATCGCGTCACAGCGCAGGCGCGAGAGCCGGGCGTCCCCCAGGTCCGCCAGGTTCTGCCCCAGCAGCTCGACGGAGCCGGCAGTCGGCGAGAGCATCCCCGCCGCCAGGTTCAGGAGCGTGGATTTGCCGCTTCCGGAGCGCCCGATGACGCTGACGCAGCTTCCGGCCTCAACGTCCAAGCTCACGTGGTCCACCGCCAGGAAGCGCCGGTCTCCCCGGCGGTACTCCCGGCAGAGGTCGTTCAGTCGAAGCACCGGAGCCATGGTCACGCCTCCCTCATCGCGGCGCTGATGTCGGTCCGCCCCGCCCTCAGGGCCGCCGAGAGCGCCGAAATAAGGCCCGTCAGCACCGCCGTCGCCAACGAGCCCGTCGTCAAAAGCAACAGCACCAGGGGGGACGGCAGCAAAAAGGGCATGCGGAGGGCTGAGGCCAGCCCGGAGGCCAGGGTCACCAGGGCCGCGATCGCCAGCAGCACCCCAAGGGATGCGCCCCACAGGCTCTCCAGCAACGCCTCTCCCAGAACGAGGCGCACCAGCTTTCCGCGGCTTGCGCCCAGCGCGCGAAGCACGCCCATCTCCCGCCGCCGCTCCGCCAGGGTCACGGCAAAGAGCAGCGCGATAACGCACGCGGCAAGCAGCCACACCATAGCCCCGACGCCCTTCAGGACCCAGGACACCGCAGCGAGGCCCGCGCCGATGTTGTTCACGAACTTCTTGCTGAAGAGGGCGTAGATGCCCCTGTCGTTGAAGCGCCGGTTGATCTCCTGAGCCGTCGCCACGGAATCGTGTCCTGACTCGAGTTTGATCATCACAGCAGAGATCAGGCTGTCGTCGCTGGTGAGGGGGTGCTTGAAGATGCGCTCCGCCTCGCGGGCCAGCGCCACGATGGTGGGACGGGTCACGAAGACCGCCGCGTCGAAGCCCATGCCCGTCTGGTGGAGCCGGCCGGCGATGCGGAGCTCCTTTCCGAAGAACTTGAGCGTTTCCCCCGGCTCTCCGACGACGCGGCAGCCCACGACGGCCTCTCCATCCGTCAGGGCGCGCCGGAGCTCCCCGTCGAGCCAGGGCTTGATGATGAAGTCCGTGTCGAAGTCCACGCCGATCAGCTGCAGGGGGTAGGAGCAGCAGGAAGCCCTGAGCGTCGCCAGAAAGACCTGTGGAGACATGCGGGCGATCCCCTCCACGCCCCGCAGGAGCTCCAGGACGTCCCCCGGCAGGTAGAAGCTTGAGGGTTCCCCAGACAACAGGACGCTGTCCACGTGTGGGTCGTAGCCCTCCGGCACCACCATGACGTCCGCGCCCAGACGGTTCGCCATGCTCTCCGCTCCGGACGAGAGGCCCATGAAGAGAGCGGACCCGGCGCAGAGGAAGAAGGAGAGCAGGAGCACTGCCGCGATGAGGCAGGCGCTGCGGCCGGGCTTGCGGCGGACGTTCCTCCGCGCGATGCCCAGAGTGGAGAGCGATCGGGTCAACGTGCCATACTGCACCTCAGCGTTTCCCCACGAAGCCCGACACGAGGCCTGCAATCCCGATGAGGACGATCGCCAGGACGATCCAGCCCACGGCGGGCATGGTCACGGCGCGGCAGGCGTGGTTCGCCATTCCGCAGAGCCCCACGGCCCAGCCCGCGCCGGCAATGTGGATGATGTCGTTGGGGGCCATCCAGGCCAGGAGAGCCGCAGCAGCCGCCAGAAGGAAGCTCCAGCTCTTCCACCAGGCCAGAATGGAGAACAGTACGACCAACACCCCAATGGCCGTGATCAGGATGCCGCTGTACCAGCAGAGCATGTGTCCGCCGTCCGGCTTGGGCATGGAACAGACCGGCCAGAGGACGAAGGGCGTCAGAGCCAGCAGGACGCCCAAGAGCGCTTCGAGGACCGCAAGACGCCGCGTCATCTCCGCGCCTCCTCGAGGGCCTGCTTCACCGCGTTCCGGAAGTCCAGAAGCGACACCGTGGCGCCCGACACAGCGTCGATCCCATCGACGTTCTGGGACTCGATCAGCTTTTTCGGGTACTCTCCGATGCCCTGAAGGGCCGTCTGGGCCATGCGAAAGTTCGCCTCCGAGCTCCCCTCACCGTAGTGGGCGTCCTTGACGTTTCCGTCGTCGTCCAGGGCCTCCAGGTCGCATTTCGTGATCCTGCCGTCCGCGATCGTCAGCGTAACCTTCGTCTCTCCGAAGGCTCCGGAGGCGCTTCCGCTGTAGACGCCGTCCCGATACCCAACTGGCCGCAGGCTCATGAAGCCTACAGTCCCCGCGACGACCAGGGCCGCCGCTCCAATACCCCACAACGCGCGTTTCTTCATCGTCTTGTCCTTCCTTATCAAACAAACAGATGGATATGCACTAAAAAGTGTCCCCTCACCGATCCGAACGGACGACCTTCAGCTCGAGCGCCTGCCCGAAGGTGCCGCTCTGGTCCACGTCGTCCACGATCTTGCCGTACTCCAGCACGATCTTGCGCTGAGCCACGTCCCCCACCTCCGGGTCGTGCGTCACCACGATGATGGTGACCCCCTCCTCGTGGAGCCTGCGGAAGATGTCCACCACGATGCCCTCGTTCTCCTCGTCCAGGTTGCCCGTGGGCTCGTCGCCCAACAGGATCATGGGGGAGTTGATGAGGGCGCGGGCGATGCAGACGCGCTGCTGCTCTCCGCCCGACAGCTGGCTTGGAAGGTGCCGGGCCCGCTCCGCAAGCCCCACCTTGGCCAGCGCCTCCATAGCCTCCTCCTCGTCGGGCATGCTGTGGTAGTACTGAGCCAGCATGACGTTCTCGACGGCGGTGAGGTAGCTGATGAGGTGAAACTGCTGGAAGATCAGGCCGATCTTGTCCCGCCGGATCCGCGTCAGGCTCGCAGCGTTCTCGCGGCTGATGTCCACCCCGTCCAGGATGACGCTGCCCTCCGACGGCGTGTCCATGCACCCGATGATGTTGATCATCGTGGTCTTCCCGCTGCCGGAAGGGCCCATGATGGACAGCCAGTCGCCCCTGTTCACGGACAGGTTGATGTCGGACAGGGCCCGCAGCGTTCCGTAGACCTTCGATACGTTCTTCAACTCCAAAATTGCTTGCGACACGTTATTCCCCCCTCAGCACGATGGCCGGATGGATGTCCATCACCCTGCGGACCGGCAGAATCGACGCCAGCACCGTGACGACAATAAAGACTGCAATGGTGATGGGGATGAGGGACCACTGGAAGTTGATGGCCCTGCCAAAGACGTTCAGGCTGACGCGCTGGGCGAACTCAAACCCCAGCCACACGCCAAGCGCCCCGCCGATGAAGCCCAGGAACACGCCCTCGCCCAGGAGCTCTCCCATCACGAGGCCGTTCTCCGCGCCCAGCGCCTTCTTCAGCGCGATCTCGCGGTAGCGCTCCGCCACCATGGCGGTCATCGTCGTGTAGACGGAGATCATGGTGATGATGAGCACCACGACGGTCACCAGCAGGACCAGCGCCTGCAGCTTGCCCAGCACGATGTCCTGCGACTGCGTCAGGCGGCGGACGGCCCGGGGCAGCGCGCCGGGGACCTCCGCCTCGAGCTTCGAGGAGAGGGACGCCAGCTGCGCCGCGTCGGCCACCACGCTGCACTCCACGACGTCGCACCGGAAGGTGTCACCCACCAGCTCATCCAGCATGTCGACGTCCGCGAAGATGAAGCCCTCCTCCGCACCGCCCGTAGTGACGATGCCGCACACCGAAAAGCGCCGGCTGAAGTTCTGGCTGGCCAGGTCCCGCTTCTGGTTCTCCTCCGCGGTCAGGTTCTGACCCGACGCCACGGCCTGGTGCCCGTACTTCACGCCCTGAACGGTGAAGGCGTCGCCCAGGCTCAGGTTCAGGGTGTCCGCGATCTCACGCCCCACCATCACGCGGTCCGGCTCCTCCGCGGAGGCCCACTGCCCCTCGACGTACCAGAAGGGGCTGTTCTTCTTCGCCTCGGGCAGGTCCGTCCCGGCGATGATGTAGGGCTGCTCGTTGATCTTCACCGTCTGGTAGCGGTAGGGCGCCATCCCCACGATGCGGTCCGGACCCAGGACGTCCCGGACCTTGACCAGCTCCTCCCGCGTGATTCGGGCGTCGCCCTTCGGCAGGATGATGAGGTTCGCCCCGTAGGATCGGAACTCCCGCCCCAGCTGACGGGGGATGTCGTAGTAGATCGTCACAAGGCCCGAAAGGATCGTGGCGCCAATGGCGATCGCCAGCACCGCGATGATGAGCCGCGAGGCGCGGCGGACCAGGGAGCTCGTCACCATCCGCAGGTACATTCGTCGGCGGCTGCCGTGCCGCACGCCGCTACGCATATTTTCGCTGTTTTCCATGAAGAACCTCCGTAGACTTCGCGGAAAAGCCGCTCGCTTTTCCCGAACGCTCACTTTCCATGAAGGACCTCCGTAGGCTTCAGGGCCATCAGGTAGCGGATGGCCGGGACGCTCCCCAGGAGGGTGACGAAGAACAGGATCACCGCCACGATCAGGATGACCATCCGGGCGATCTCGATGGTGGAGCCGAAGACCGTCTGCCCGATGAGCTGAGCGAAGCCGATGCCGACGAAGTAGCCCACGGCGCCGCCCAGAACTGAGGTCATCATGACCTCCGTCAGCACCAGGAGGGCGATCTGCCAGTTCTGCGCGCCCAGCGCCTTCATCAGCCCCAGCTCCTGGCTACGCTCGATCACGCTCGCCGTGATGAGGTTCGAGATGGCCAGAGCCGAGCCAATGGAGCTCAGGATCGTGATCAGGACCATCAGGAGCGTCGTCTTGTTCAGGATCGTCCCCTCGGACTCCGCGACCTGCCGCACGGGCCGCGCTACCCCGTCGCGCACCACCTCCTGGATCTGGTGACAGATGGCGCTGACGTAGGCCGTGCAGTACCACGTCTCATACTCGTCAGGGGAGAGGCTCTTGGGGTTTTGGGCCGCCTTGCGGGCCAGGTCGTTGTCCGGCGTCGTCAGGGCGGAAACCTCGATGGTGGACACGCAACCGGGCAGGTCCATGAGCTCCTGCACCATCCGCAGCGTACCGATGACCTCCGTGTCCGCGTTGCTCCCATCGGTGAAGACGCCCTTCACGGTCAACCGCTTCGTCCGCCCTCCGCTGCTCAGGGTCAGGACGTCGCCGGGGTTGATGCCGTTTTGGCCCGCCAGGAGGCTCCCCACCATCACGAAGTCGTCGTCGTCCTCGCCGATCCAGTCGCCCTTCAGGTCGCGCGCCCACCAGCTGCGCAGGTCGCGCAGGCCCGTGTCCACCGTTTCGCCCGTGTTCAACTCCGCGTGCTTCCGCATCCACGTGCCCACCACGGTCACGGGCCCCACGCCCTGAAGCTCCGCCCTGCCGTTCAGCATGGGGGCGAAGCCGATGATGTTGAAGCCCCAGAAGATGGACTTCAGCTTCATCACGTCTTCCTCCCGAAGGAACTTGTCCGTGACGCCCTGCCCCTCGTTGAGGCCGTAGAGGTCGCTCATGAGCGCGGCCTCCTTGTGGCGCACCGTGATGTTGGCGCCATAGACCTTCAGCTCGCGGTTGACCTTGTCGCCCACCCCCAGCATGACGTTCATCATGGCGGTGGAGAGCGACACGCCCAGCACCACGGTGAAGGCGATCATCAGCATCTTGCTCTTCTGGCGGACCAGCGTCCGCCCTATCATTCTCCAGAACAACGCACGAACCTCCCCCATGGGGCCCGTTCAACGCAGGCCCGGTCAAGGTTGAAAGCCAGAGGGGCCGCGCAGCCGGCGCCGCGGGACGGCCCCTCGGAAAACCCGTCACTTAAACCGCTTCTCATGGCGCTCCAGGTCCCGCACGTCGACGAATATCTTCGACTCTCGGATCTCGTAGGGGAAGGGGATGGGGTTGCACCCGCCGTGGAAGCCGATGGTGTTCTTGTTCATCACCACGTCGCACCGGCGACAAACGACCTCCTCCTCTCCCCGTTCGTAGTAGCCCGCGATGCCGCAGATCTCACAGGCGTCCAGCCCGACGCCGTAGGCTCCGCCCACGGGCTTCTTCACCACCAGGAAACGGACGTCGAAGCCGTTCGGCGTGTGGTAGGAGAACTTGTGCAAATGGCCGTCGTCCACCTGGGTCAGCGGGATCGTGATGACGCCGTCTTCCAGGGTGTACTCCTCCGGCTGGACCTCCGCAGGCGGGCGCGTATCGTAGTAGCGCAGCACCACGACGATGAAGACCGCAGTCGCACACCAGAGGAGCAGGCTCCAGGACCATCGGCGGCAGCTGCGAAGCCGCGCCTTCTCCTTGCGGAGCAGTGCCCGGTTGGGGTAGGTTCCCAGCGGGCGGCGGTGGGTCGCTACGACCCAGGTCAGCATCGCGACGGCCAGGGCCAACTGGAGGAACAGGAAGGCGTCGGGATGGGCGTCCCCGAAGATCATGACCTGGAACACCAGGTCCGTGAGGCGAATGACCTTGAGCCGCTGCAGGGCCGCCACAGCCATCGTGCCGTACCCCAGAAAGAAGACCCCGACGGAGAGGACCAGGAAGCCTTCGCCCACCCGGGGCGGAAGGGCGGAGTGGACCTCATTCGCGCTGAGGCACAGGAGCAGGCAGACGATGATGCCGAGCGAGAAGCCGAGGGCGCGCAACAGGGCATTGGTGCTGATGCCGCTCTCGCCGAAGTAGACGAATTCGCGGGTGAACTGCAGCACCGAGGGCGTGACGTGCGTCAGCGCCAGAAGCGCCAGGACGGACAACAGGAACGTCAGGGAGAGCGACGGACCGTCGTCCCGGCGCCGAAAGATCAGGGCAGGAAGAGCCAACAACGCGGAGAGCGCCGCCGCTGCGGCGATGGCGACCACGAGCCAGCGGTTGAAGCTGATCAGGATGAGGTTCGTGCCCTTCGGATCCCACAGGCGCACGCCGAAGACCACACAACCCAGGATCAATCCTGAAACGGCGCCGAACCGAACCATGCGGCGCCGGATTTGACCGCCCCCCGAGGCGAAGCTGAGGATGATGCCCAGCAACAAGGCCGGGGAGGCAAGGTGATCCACGACGGATACGAGATACTTTAATATGGGGCTGACCTCCAATCTCACTCAAGGGGGGCCGATCGAGGCCCGGTCAACACGAAAAATTAAAAGCCGCGATGCCGGGCGGCGTTCGGCATGATCCGCAACGCGCCCGGCAGGCGGCCTTTTGAGGAAAAAACGACGAACGTCAGTTACTTATTCTGAAGCTGCTCGCCAGTGTAATTCCAGTCGAACTCCACAACGTGGGTCTTGAAGTACTCCGACGCGCCCTCCTTGGCGGGAACGCCCGTCTCCGGGTCCGTGTGAAGGAGGTAGTCCGTCGGGGGCTCGATGGTGATGCGCAGCTTGTAAGCGCCCACCTTCAGACCCTTCGCGATGTTGGCGCCGTAGTGGGGGCCGTCATCGGCGTTCATGGGCATGAAGCTGCCCTCCATGGCGGTCTTGCCCGCCTTGTCGATGATCTCGTACTTGACGGTCAGGTAGGCCGGCCAGATGTTGTCGCCGTTGCCGAAACCGTACTTCACGGCATCCTCGGGCTTCAGATGGATATCCGCCTCAAGGTGCATGTCCGAATCCTCCTTCGAGGGGTTCTTGCCGGCGGGGTACATGTCCACAGCCTGGAAGTAGACGGCCGCGACGTTGTAAGGCCCAACCTGCTGCTCCTCCCCGATGGGGATCTCGGCAAAACCGCTCTCGCCGGGCTTCTCCGCCGCAGGGGCGGCGAAGGCCGCACCGGCCGCGAGGGCCATGCACAGGACCATCAACGCAACCAACAACTTCTTCATAGCAACTTCCTCCTTAAAAACATTAAGATGTGTGTGTCACCTATCACGTCCGCGCCACAGCGCGGTGATCAAGCTAACGAATCTTCTACTTGTCCTCCGCGGGCTTTCTCCGGGAGAACAGGTGCGGGATGGTGATCCACAGCGCCGCGATGACCAGCATGATCTGGGGGATCAGGGTTTCCGCTCGGTCGTAGATGCTCAGAACCTCGATGCTGAAGCCATTCATCGCAGGGATCACCGTGCGGCCCGTGATGACGTCCGCCTCCGTCAGCTCCTGGACGCCCTTGCCCATGAAGGAAACGCACATCACGAAGAGCAGGATGCTGGTGAAGAGGAAGAACGCCTTGAGGGGAAGCCGAACGCTGAAGTAGCGGAAGGCGACCCACACCGCCACCAGCACGGCCACGCCGGCCGCGATGCCGTAAACAATGTAGACAGGATCGCTCATGCCCCCTGTGAAGGAGGCCTGATAGAACAGGATGAGCTCCGCCCCCTCCCGCATGACGGCGATGAAGGCCGCAAAGATCAGTGTCCAGTGGCTCCTTCGGTCGATGGACTGCTGGACCTTGCCGCTGATGTACCGTTCCCAGGCGATGGTGTCCGCCTTGGACAGCATCCAGTTGCTAACGTAGAAGAGCACGGCCACGGCCAGGAACATCGTCCAGCCCTCCAGGAGCTCCCGTGCCACGCCGCTCTGCTCGCCCATCCACTCCTGCAGGACCCACGCCAGCGCGATGCTGGCCAGGATGGCGGCAAAGGAGCCCACGTAGACCCCCTTCAAGAGGTTCTTGTTGTCCGTCTTGATCAGGTAGGCCACGATGGCGACGATGACCAGAATGGCCTCCAGCCCCTCCCGCACCAAGAGCCCAAAGGCCGTGACGAAGGTGATCCAGTTCGGGTCCGTCCGTGGACGCTTCTGGGGTGCAGGCGTTACAGCCGCCTCCGAACCCGCCTCGCCCGAAGAAGCGCTCGCCACAGCCTCGGTCGCCGCGGGAGCCCCAAGGAAGTCCGGCCGCTTCAAGCTCGTGTTGGCGTAGATCGCCGCTCCGGCACTGTCCGGCTCCGACTCGTCGATGTCGCCATCCAACACCATGGCATCGCGATAGACCTTCAGCTTCAGGTCCTCCACCTGGGACAACAGGGCGTTCTTCTCCCCCTGAGTGTTGCCCAAAAGAGCGTGCTTGATGGCAGCGAACTGCCCCTCGATGTGACTGACCCGCGCGGCCGAGATGGCCACCATCACGTTCTTCTCAAACCCCTGGACCTCGTAATAACCGAAGTAGGCGTTGTTGACGTGCTTATGCGCGTCCTTCCACTGATCGGCCAGAATGTCCTTCTGGGCCTCCTCAAACTCAACGGCCATGTCCACCGCGACGGCCTTCCAGTTTTCGTAGCGTTTCTTGGCCGCAGCGGCTGCATCCCTCGTTCCAAGGGACAGCAGCAGGGCAACCAACAGAAGAGCCCCCGCCAGGGGCCGCACCCACGCTTTGCAAAACCTGAACTTCATCTCGTCCGCCCTCCAACCGCGCGTTCCCGCCTGAGCAGAACTCGACGGGGACAAGCAAAATCACTCACAGTACCTATATTCAGTCGCCATTATAACATTTTTTAAAAATAAATGTTAGTTAGACGACTAAAACCACGTGAAAAAGATTCTACTCCACCTCTCGGCCTTTGTCAACAACCTCAAAAAGCGGCGACTATGGTCACACCAGCCTCCGCACAGCAGGCAGGTCTTTTGGCCATACTCGAGTATGAAGCAGAGGCGAGTGATGGAAATGAATGGAAACAACGGTATTTGAGCAACTTCGAACAAGGCTCGAGGGAGTTTGCTACAGCCGGATATCCATTCTGACGCCTAAGTTCGGAGAAACACGTAGAAGGCCTGCGCAGAGATCGCGGACAAGGGTTATGATCCTAAGGAACGGATAATCAGTTTCCCGGGGAAGTCGAAGAAGAAAGCTGTGATTCCGTCCAAGAGCACTGCAAAAGAGCCGTGTCTATTCCGCGAATGACCGAGATCATAGTCCAAGGTAACGTTGAAGTACGATGCTGACCAATGCAATCATAACCCAGCATGTAAAGCCAAGAAAAATGGGTTTTCCCCCCTTTTTCAAAAGGTCAATGAGGTTTGCATTCAGACCTATCGCAGCCATAGACATAACTATAAAAAATTTACTGAGGCCTTTCAGCACTTCAAACGTCCTGTTGATATACTCGAGCGCCACACCAGAGCAGCTTTGCAACAGAACGGTAGTCACAACTGAAGCCAAGACAAAATAAACAACAAACATTGGAAGGACAGAGCTTAACTTGAAAGAATGTTCGGTTCCGTCAGCACGACTACGTTTTTTGAAATAAACAATGGAGAGCACAAGGGTTATTGGGATGATCGCCAGTGTTCTCGTTAATTTAACCACCGTGGCATACTCCAATACACTGCCACCCGTCTTATGCAATGTGTCCCAGGTGGAAGCCACAGCGGTAACAGAAGAAGTATCATTAACCGCCGTACCGGCAAAAAGCCCAAAACTTTCATTGGACATTCCCAGCTTAGCGCCAATGCTGGGAAAGATCAATGCAGCAATGACATTAAACAAGAAGATAACAGAAACGGCCTGAGCAATTTCACCGTCATCGGCATCAATAACCGGAGCAGTGGCCGCGATAGCAGAGCCCCCGCAAATCGAGGACCCCACGCCAATAAGCGTCGCTGTTTTGACGGGAATCTTCATAGCCCTTTGTAGAATAAACGCAACAATCAGTGACGTCATAATTGTAAATACGATCACCGGTAAGGAGGCTACACCAATTTTTCCAAGAGTTGACAGATTAAGGCCAAACCCCAACAGTATCACTGCAAATTGAAGCAACTTTTTAGAAGTAAACGCAACGCCATATTGCAAGCCAGCCCCAAGCGGGAACCATAGAACCAAAATCATGCTCATAAGAATCGCCAGGACAGGTGCCCCCATAAGCGCAAAAACATCCGTTTGCTTTACAATAAAACAAGCCACCACTGCTATTACCAGGCATAAGGTGATGCCCGGGATCGTTTTTTTGATATCCTTCATCAAGGTACTCCTATTCGCATCTTGAGTGTCAAATCAAACGCAACGGGCGGATTGATCCCGACAGCGCACTTATCTCCCGGTGAAGCCGTTGCACCCTGTGGTTTCAGGGCTCCGTTTCCGCTTTATCGCCGCGATCCGATCCCACGACCTGCGCAGCCGTTCCTCCGGGATCCGGCCCTCCCTGACCAGACGCACCAGAGTTTCGTGGGCCTTCTTTGGGAAGTCGGGATCGAAGTCCATGCCTTTCATGTTCTGGGCGAAGATCAGCAGGTCCGACCCTGCGGAAACGGCCAGAAGGATGCGCTCCTCCAGACTGTAGCGCTGCGTCAACGCCCCCATGTCCAGATCGTCCGTGATGACGATCCCGTCCCAGCCCAGGGTCTCGCGCAGCAGGCCGGTCACGATCCTCCGGGACAGCGAGGCGGGCAGGTCGGGATCCAGCGCGGCGTTGAAAATATGGCTCGTCATGATCATGCCGCGCCATCCGGATGCGATGGCCCGGCGGTAGGGGATCAGTTCCTCCTCCCTCCAGGTCTGCGTCACGTCCGCTGCGCCGATATGGGTGTCCGCGTCGGCGCTGCCGTGTCCCGGAAAGTGCTTCAGGCAGGGGATGACGCCTGCGGCCCGCAGCCCCTCGGAGAACGCGGCCGCGTGCAGGGCGACCGTCTCGGGATCGGCGCTGAAGCTGCGTCCGAGCGCGCCGATGGCCGGGCTTTCGGGGTTGACGTCCACGTCGGCCACCGGTGCGAAATCCACGTCTATACCCAGCTCCGCCAGCTCGCGCCCCATCCGCTTCGCCGTGCCTCGGGTCAGGGCGATGTCATCGCTGCCCCCCAGTGTCCGGGCGGAGGGGTAGTCCTCGGCGAACCCCATGCCGGGACGCAGGCGCTGAACCCTGCCCCCCTCCTGATCCAGGCCGACCCAGACGGGCATGTCCGCAGGGGCCGCGGCCTTGAGCGCCGCCGTCAGGGCCCTGAGCTGTTTGGGCGAGCGGATGTTCCTGTCCGATTCCGCTCCGTTCGTCTGGTCGCGCGAGAACAGGATGACGCTGCCGACTCTTCCCGCCTTGATGTGGCGCACGATGGGAGAGTCCGGCCCCGCCTCCGTGCCCCGGAACCCGACCATCAGCATCTGGGCAGCCATCGCCTCCACCGTCGGCTCCGCTCCGGCGGGCGGAAGCGCAGCCAGGAGGAGACAGAAGACCGCAGTTCCAAACTTCGCAGCCCATGACGTCATCACGCATCACTCCTCTTGAAAAATTGAAAGCTCGACAACTTGAAAGATCGAAAAATTTCTGTCGGGCCATGCCGTCGCAGTTTTTCCAATCCACGGACAGAATTTTAACACACGGTTGAAACAGGTTTTATACTTCTCCCCAGAAGTGCAACAGAGTTTTGGGAGGAGAAGCGAATATGGCACTTCATATTATCAAGCAACAGGTAAATTGAAAAAAGGCCGTTGCATTCGGCTTGACGGTCTAGCTTCCCCAATACGGCGTCGCCTCCCCGGAAGGGGGAGGTGACTTGCGCCAGCAATCGGGGCGGTTACACAGCAAAGGTTGGTGATAAAATCGAGTTTACCCCTTACGAGGGAGGCATCCGACTGAAGGGGCCGTCGCATGGTCACGGCCACGGACAGAGCAGGTCGCACGGCGCGTATCGGGAGCGAAACGAACGAACCAACGGAGGTACAGCTCATGCCAACGCTTGAATGGATCGGGAAGGACAAGGTGATCAACCACCACCAGGAGGTCCCCTTCCGCGTGCTGGAGAAGAAATACACCGTGGGGGCCGATGAGAGCGACAACCTCATCATACGCGGGGACAACATGGAGGCCCTCAAGGCCCTTCTGCCGCGCTACGAAGGCCGCGTCAAGTGCGTGTACATCGACCCGCCATACAACACCGGCAACGAGGGCTGGGTGTACAACGACAACGTGAACGACCCGAGGATCCGCCGCTGGCTGGGGGCGGTGGTGGGAAAAGAGGGCGAGGACCTGAGCCGACACGACAAATGGCTCTGCATGATGTACCCGCGCCTTCGGTTGCTGCACCGCCTGTTGAGCCCTGCCGGCGCGATCTTCATCAGCATTGATGACGCAGAGTACTCCAACCTGAAGGCCGTGTGTGATGAGATATTCGGCCCGGACTGCTTCGTGTCCAATATTTCGTGGCAACGCACCTACTCCACCCGAAACGACTCCAAGGGCATCGTCAACGAGGTGGAACACATCCTGACCTACAGCCGGCATCCCGGCTGGAACCCAAACAAGCTCCCAAGGACAGAGGAGATGGACGCCCTATACAAGAACCCTGACAATGATATGGAGCCATGGGCGAGTGATAACCCTTTTGCGCCCGGCGCGGCCACGCATCAGGGCATGGTGTACGCCATCCAGCACCCCTTTACCGGCGAGATGATTTACCCAACAAATGGACGTTGTTGGACCTTTGGACAGGGCCAGATGCTGGAGATCATGAGTGGGTGGACGACCTATGAGCTGCGAGATCTCCACGACGAGGAGGCGCGGGCGATAGTGTGCGGCATTTCGGCGGCGGAGGTGCGCCCTGGAGTGCAAGCCATCGTGTTGGCGCTTCCTCTGAAGGAGGCCGCCGCCGCGGCGCGAAAGGTGTACAAACGGGGCCAGTGGCCCCGGTTCTACTTCACGAAGGGCGGCAAAGGCGGCATACGACGCAAGACATACCTCAACAGCGTGGGCGGCAAACCGCCGACGAATCTGTGGACCTACGCGGAGACGGGGCACACCGACGAGGCGAAGAAGGAGATGCTGGACATCTTCGACGGCCGCGCCACCTTCGACACGCCGAAGCCCCGGCGGCTGGTAGAGTTCGTGTTGAAGATAGCGGGCGACCCCGACTCCATCATCCTGGACTCCTTCGCCGGGTCTGGCACCACGGCCCACGCCGTGCTGAACATGAACAAGGCCGACGGCGGGCGGCGGCGTTTCATCCTCGTCGAGATGATGGACTACGCCGAGAGCATCACGGCGGAGCGCGTGCGCCGGGTCATCAACGGCTACGGCAGCACGGAAGGTACGGGTGGAAACTTCACGTTCTGTGAGCTGGGTCCGACGGTGATGACGGCGGAGGGCCTGATCAACCCTGAAACGCCGACGGAGCACCTGATGGAGTACGTGTGGTACACGGAAACGCGCCAGCCCTGGGCCGGCTCGCCGACAGACGCCACCCCCTGGCTCCTTGGGATGTGGAACGGGACGGAGTACTATTTCTACTACGAGCCATGCCGCCCCACGGCCCTGGACGAAACCTTTTTGCAGACGCTCCCGACAGGGCCTGCTGCCAGAGTCATCTACGCGGACATCTGCACCTTATCGGCGGCCAAGCTGAAAAAATACGGGGTTTTATTTAAGAAAATCCCGCGGGACATAACGAAGATATAAGGGAGGGCGCGAAAGATGGAGTTGAAATCGTATCAGCAGGATGTCCTCGCCGATCTGTCGCGTTTCCTTGACTTGTTGAACGAAACGCAGAACAGCAAGGAGGCCTACCGCAGATTGTGGGAGGAGCGGGGCGTACCTGTGGCCGATGGCGGAAAAAACGGCATGGCGGCTTACCGCATCGAGCTGGAGGGCGTGCCGGAAGTGTGCCTGAAGGTGCCCACTGGCGGCGGCAAAACCTTCATCGCTGCCAACGCGGTGCGCCGAGTCTTCAATTCCATGCCTGCCCGTCGCGTGCGGGCCGTAGCGTGGCTTGTGCCATCGGACGCTATCCTGACGCAGACGCATCAGGCGCTCTCCACCGCCAGCCACCCCTACCGCCAGCAGTTGAACCTGGACTTCAGCGGCCGCGTTGAGGTCTATACGAAACAGGAGCTTCTGAACGGCCAGAACTTCAATCCCGTGGCCGTGACGGAGCAGCTCTCCGTCTTCGTGCTGTCCTATGATTCCTTCCGGACAAAAAACAAGGAGGGCCGAAAGGCCTATCAGGAGAACGGGAACCTGGCTCCCTTCGCCAGATTTTACAGCGGGCAGGAGGCTGAAAGCGACGGTACATCGATGGAGGCGGACGCTACGGCACTGATACAGGTCATCCGCCGCATGAATCCAATGGTGATCGTGGACGAGAGCCATCACGCCCAAAGCGAGTTGAGCCGTGAAATGCTGGCGAACTTCAACCCCTGCTTCGTGCTGGAGCTGACAGCCACACCGAAGGAAAAGAGCAACGTGATCTCCTTCGTGGACGCCGTGCAACTGAAACGGGAGCACATGGTGAAGTTGCCGGTCATCGTCTATAACCGCCGAACTCAGGGCGACGTGTACGCCGACGCCATCAGCATCCGGGAGAAGCTGGAGCGGGCCGCCGCCTCGGAGAAGTCCGGGGCGTACATCCGCCCCATCGCCCTGTTTCAGGCCCAGCCGAAGAACAGCACGGATAGCGCGACATACCAGAAGATCAGGGACACGCTGGTGGACGCAGGCATCCCGGAGGCGCAGATCGCCATCAAGACTGCCGACTGGGACGAGCTGCGGGGCGTGGACCTGCTCTCGCAGAACTGCCCGGTGCGCTTTATCATTACGGTCAACGCGCTGAAGGAGGGCTGGGACTGCCCCTTTGCCTACGTGCTGGCCACGGTGGCAAACCGTTCCTCGCCGGTGGACGTGGAGCAGATACTGGGGCGCGTTCTGCGCCTTCCGCACGCGCGAAAAAACAAGAGCGAGGTGTTGAACCTCTCCTACGTCATCACGTCATCGGCTGATTTCTACGACACGCTGGAGCGCGTGGTGGCGGGGTTGAACAATGCGGGCTTCAGCAGCCGGGACTACCGTGCGGAGGACTCCGCGCCCGCCGCCGAGGCGGACACGCAACCTGCCGCCGTACAGCTCCACATCTCTCCCAAAGTGGATTCAGTAAACCCCTTGACCGCCCATGAGATTCGAGAGGCAAACGAAGATCAAGAGGTGGACGTTGCCGCGCTGAAAGCCAGGGTAGCGGAGGCGATGAAAGCGGACGAGGAGCACTCGTCGGAACCTGAAATATCCGACAAAACTCCCGGTCATGACCTCTTAGCCCAGGCGCTGGTGCAGAATGCGGAATACGAGGCGGAAATGGAGAAGGAAGAAAGCGGGGACGATAACCACGACGGCGGCCTGTCGCGCGTTCCGGTGGAGGTGCGTGAGAAGATGGAGTATTTTGCGATGCGGGAGGAGTATCGGGAAACAGCGCAGAAGCTGATCCTTCCGCAGTTCATGATCCAGAAGGAGATGCTCCTGCTCCCCCTGGACGCGGGGGACTACGCCAACTATGAGATCGTGGAGCCGGAGGACCTGACGACGGACTTCACCTTGAGAAATAAAGACACGATGATCGACTTCAGCACGATGAACGCCCAGATCGGCGGCGTGGACGTGGGGGCGAAGGGCGAGGCCCCCAGGGCGTGGAAGCTTTCCGAAGCGGACAGCCTCCAGTTCAAAAAGTGGTTCGGCTCCCAGCCCTCCGCCGTGCGGATGGCCACGTGTCGGCAGGAAATCTTTAAGCAGCTTTCGTTAAAGAACAACTGTATCAGCGACGGCGACCTGAGAAAGTATGTCGAGCGCGTCGTAGAAGACATGGACGCGGATCAGCTTGAAGACATGGAGCAATCGCCCTTCCCATACTTCAGAAAGATCCAGGAGAAGATTAACGCGCTGCTGACGGAACACCGAAGGAAGCGTTTTGAGCTTTTGCTGAACCAGGGAAAGATCATCTGTCGCCCCTCCTTCCGTCTGCGGGATGACATCTCTCCGGTCCGTCACACCGCGGCCATCGCAAAGTCCCTCTACGCCGCTGAGGAGGACATGAACGGCTACGAGCGGGACATGGTGATGGAGCTTTCCGGCATGGATAACCTGCTCTGGTGGCACAGGAACATCGCCAAGCGGGAGTTTCAGATCAACGGGCCTCTGCATGCCTACCCGGACTTCATCGCAATGACCCAAAGCGGCAAAGTTTTGATGATCGAGGCGAAGGGCGACCACCTGGACAACGCGGACTCACGGGAGAAGGCCTGGACCGGGGACAAATGGGCCAGCGCGGCGGGGGGAGATTACCGCTACTACATGGTGTTTCAGCAAAGACAACCGGGCTGGCCGGGAACGTATAATATGGAAAAATTCAAAGCCATCGCTCGCGGGTTGTAAGGAGGGAGACCCCGGTAGGGGGGACAATCTCCCTATCCCTGGCGTTACCTTAAAAATCCAGTTACCTGCCGTCGGGCTTCATTCCGCCGAGGGCGGTCATGGTCCTCAACTGCTCCAGGATCCCGGAGGCGTTGTCCAGCGAGATGGACCCCACCTTCTCGCAGATGCGTTCCAGGTACTCCAGCTCCTTCAGTTTGAAGAGCGTGGCGTTCTCCTCCATGAGCTTTGCGGTGTTCAGCAGGCTGCGGGTGGAGGCCACCTCCTCGCGTCGGGTGATGACGCTGGCCTGGGCCTTCTTCTCCGCGACCAGCACCGTGTTCATGATCTCCCGGATCTCGCCGGGCAGGACGACATCCCGAAGCCCCGCGGAGACGAACTCCACGATTCCGTCATGGGGCAGGGCCTCCAACACCATGGACCCCAGGTCGTTCCTGCGCTCCAGGAGCTCGTCGAACCTCAGGTGCCCCACCACCTCGCGCAGGGCCAGCTGAAGGGCCGCGTAGAGCTGGCGCTCCGGGGCCTCCTGTTCCCGATACAGGCGCACCGGGTCCAGGACGCGGTACGTGCAGACGAAATTGATACGAAGGGCCACCTTGTCCAGGGTCAAAATCTCCTGCCCCGCGACGTCCATCTGGCGGATGCGCAGGTCGCAGGGCGTCCAGTCGATGTCCCTGCCATTCCGCCAGAAGAAGTACCGTCCCGGCTCCAGCAGGCGCTCAAAGCGTCCGTCCACGTACAGCAGGGCGACCTCGTGGGCATCGACCTCCACCCGCTCACAGAGCGGGTTCGGGATGACCTCCTGGATTTGCGGAGGCAGGGTGACGGTCTCGTCCTCCGTATCCACCAGCTTGAAGTCGTGGCTCCGAAACACCTTCCAGTAGGTGTGCTCCCCCGGCTCCAGCACGCCCGTAAAGCGCCCGTCCGTGAAGTGCAGGGCCACGTGCCCGTCGGGGACCCGAACCGTCTCCACCTCCCGCGCGAAGTTCTCGTCCCGAAGGTAGACAGGCAGCGGGATGTCGGCGTTCAGGGGCTCGTCGTCCACGTCCAGCCGGCGGACTTCCTCTCCCAGAAAGCGGAACAGCCGGTGCCTGCCCGTTCCCAGCATCCTCACGAAACGACCGTTGCGAAAGAGAAACGCGCGCTCGTTCTCACCGACCGTGATCTTCATCTTTTCCTCCTTGAAATTCATTCCGGGACGCGCTTTTCGTCAATCGGCGCCCTTGAATAGTGATGGAATACGGCGTTGCCCCTCTGTCCCCGTGGGGCTCCGTTCCGTCCGGGACTCGCCGGGCCGGAGCCATCCCCATCGGGGAGGCCTGGGCCGCGGCAGGTCCGGGACGGGGCCTCGGACGCCTCAAGACGGCTTCAGGGGCGTCCGGCCCAAACTCCAGCCGAACCGGCAAGCGCCGTATCCCATCGTTCCGACTTCGTCGTTTTGTTCCTGCGCAACTCTACCATTGAGTTATCCGACCTCCCGGCCGGAGCGGGATTCGAACCCGCAACCTTGGCCCTGCGCTCTGCCTTTGAGCTATCCGGCCTCCCGACCGGAGCGGGATTCGAACCCGCAACCCCAGGATTTCCCCGCGACGGCTCAACGGAACGCCCAGGGGCAGTGCCCGGGGGCGCCGCCGGACTTTTTTGAGGTCCCCCGACGCGCTGAATACAGGATAACCGATCGGGTCAAAAAGTTCATTCAAAAAAACTTGCGAACTTAGGGTATGCGAGGGGACGCGGCATGGTATGCTGAAAGGAAGGACATAAAGGTCCCATTTCAGGACGAAAGGAGGGAAAGGGATGCGCTTTTCGGAGCTCGTCAAGAGCCTGGACCGGGCGCGCTGCTATCTTCGAGATTTCTACCTGTTCGGCTACCGGACCCGCGAGGAGTACGAGGCGGGGCGAAGCTACGACAACGAGCGTCGGCGCATCGAGAGCTGGCTCGGCGACTCGATGCGCCGCACCCCAGCGCCGGGCGGCCGCGCTGTCTCCCTCTGTCTGGACGCCGCGGACGAGCCACGCAACCCGCTCTACGCCCTGTGGGCGACCAAGAGCTTCACCCGAAACGACATTCTGCTCCACTTCCTGCTGCTGGACCTCCTGAGTGGCGGCGGCCCCCTCGCGGCGGACGAGGCGGCTGACGCCCTGGCGGAGCGTTGGGGCGAGGTCTTCGGGGCCGCGACGGTGCGCCTGAAGCTGAAGGAGTACGCGGAGCTGGGGCTTGTGGAGGAGGTCGATTCGGGACGCCGCCGGCGGTACCGCCTCGCATCCCAGTGCGCGGAGGACCTGGACGAGGACCTGCTGGAGGCCGTCGATTTCTTCACGGAGGCGGCTCCCTTCGGGCAGCTCGGCGCCCGCATCCAGGACGAGTTGGGGCGGGTCAACGCCCTCTTTCGCTTCAAGCACGACTTCCTGGTCCACACGCTGGACGACGCGGTCCTCCTCACCCTGCTCACGGCCGCGACCGAGGGCAGGGGGGTCGTCCTGAAGCTCCGCGGTCGCACCGTCTCAGGGACGCCGGTCAAGGCCCTGTTCGGACTTCAGAGCGGGCGGCGCTACGGCGTCCTGCATCGGGGCGAGCGTTTCACCCTGATCCGACTGGACCGCGTGGATTCGGCGCGGTTGGGGGAGCTGGACCCCGCTTTCGAGGCCAAGCGGCAGGCCTTCGACGCCCTCCTCCCCCGCCTGTGGGGAGCCAGCCTTCCCTACCCGCTTCGAGAGGAGCGGGTGCGCATGGTCCTGACCACGGAGGGACGGAGGGAGCGCTACGTGGCAGAGCGCCTGAAACGAGAGGGGCGCGGGGGGAGTGTGACGGAGCGGCCCGACGGGACGATCGTCTACGAGCGCAGGGCGTCGGACTCCATGGAGATGCTTCCCTTTCTGCGGACCTTCACGGGACGGATCCTGAGCCTAAGGGGTGACAACCGGCGGATGCTGCGGCGCTTCCACGACGACCTCCGCCGCATGGAGGCGCTCTACTCCCTCCCCGGCAGCGGGGCTGCCCTCTGCAGCCCGATGCCGAAGGAGGGGCCGGTGGTGAAGGCAGCAACGACTCGCAGCAGCCCGAAAGGGGATGCCACAAGCGACGACGGCACGCGATGCGGGGCAGCGGACGCGCTCTTTCACGAGGCCTTCGGGCGCTACTACGTCATCGCGGCCCGGCTGCTGGAGCGGGCCGACCGGGAGGGCCCCCTGACCCCGGAGGCAATCCGACGGGACGTCGCCCGGTGGGGGTTCGCCGAAACCTCCACCCTGCTTCTCCCTCCCCTGGCGGAGGGGGAATGGCCGCTCTTTCGACGGGGGACCGGCCGCTCCTTCATCCCCCGTCTTCGCTCCGTCCGCCGCCCGCTCTCCACGCTGGAGCGACGGTGGCTCGCCGCGCTGCTGGAGGACGAACGGATGGGGCTCTTCCTGGAACCGGAGGCCCTGCGCCGCGCGAGGGACCAGTTGGCTGGGGCAAAGCCGCTCTTCCAGGCCGCAGACCTCTGCGCCTTCGACCGCTCCCGCGACCCCGACCCCTTCCGGGACGAGGGGTACCGCAGCGTCTTTCGCACGGTCCTGACGGCCCTCCGGGAGGGGCGGCTCCTGTGGGCGCACTTCACGTCGGGACACGGGCGCGAGGTCCGCGGGAACTTCCTGCCCCGAAGGCTTCAATACTCCCTGAAGGACGACCGGTTTCGTCTCCTGGCCCGGCGCGCCGACCCGGGGCGGCCGGCCTGGGAAGAGACGATCAACCTGGCGCGCATCCGGTGCGCCGTCCTCGGCACGAGGTACGCCGCAGCCGAGGCCGCAGTCCGTCCTTCGGCGCGGACGGAGCCGGTCGTGCTGCTGCTGACGGAGGAACGGCAGGCCATGGAGCGGGCACTCCTGCACTTCGCCAGCTTCCCCTGCCGCCCCCAAACCGGGCCCGATGGGGCGCGCCTGCTCCACATCCTCTACAACGCCCAGGACGAGAAGGAGCTCCTGATCCGCGTCCTGGCGTTCGGCCCCCTCGTCCGGGTGCTGGGGCCGGAGCGCTTCGTCGAGATGGTGCGCCGGAGGGTCCGGGAGCAGGCGCGCCTCTTTGGCCATGCGGCCCCGCAGGGAGAGCCGGACGCAGAAGGCGTGGTTTAGCGCCCCGGTCCCGCCGGCGCTATCCTTTCAAACAGCTCAAACGGTTCAAACAGCCATCACGCGGGGCGCACTTCCCCTGGCTCGCGGACCGGCCTACAGGGCGGACAGGTCGCGGCTCGCGACGATGTCCACGTCCGTGCCGCAGGCGCCCTTCAGGATCGTCTGCCCGATTGCGATGGGCGCCGGGACCTCCAGCTCCCCCACGGCCCGCGCGATGTCCAGGAGCTTCCCCTTGGGCGCCGGGGTCCGGCTCCGCACGGGACAGACGGGCAGCCGGCCGCCCTTCACCCGCACCGTGGAGGCGAACACCCGGCAGGGGTTCTTCACCTCGGACTCGGCATAGGTCTTGCCCCGCGGGCAACTGTTGCCGCTCACGCTCACGATCGCGTCCCCGTCCAACGCCACGGTCAACCCACAGCCCAGAGGGCAGGAGACGCAGATAAATTTCTGTTCCTTCGTCATTTCAGCATCACCGCTCCCTTCCGATCCTGTCAACGCGCCGGCTCAGACCGGCTGGACGTCCACCACGATCTCTTCGGGGTTCGCCGCGCGGACCCGTTGCGCCTCAATGTGCGCCTCGCACATCTCTCCGGGCCGGGCGTAGCGCAGGCGCCGGGAGAACAGCCCCGGCTCCGCCGTCACCCGACACGCTCCCTCGATGGGGTGGGTGACGCGCATGTAGATCGTGACGTCCGTCTCCCCCGTCACGCACTGGGGCAGGAAGAGGCGGACGTTTTCGCCGCCGCGCACTGGAATGGCCCGCGTCGCGGACAGCTCGCCACGGGCGTAGCGCGCCGCGTTCTCCCCGGCCCTCAGCCCCTCGTCGCTTACGTTGTCCACGAGGTCGTAGACGATCGACACGTTGCCCGCCGCAAAGACGGAGGGGCGGCTGGTCTGCAGCAGGTCGTTCACCACGGGGCCGCCCGTGACGGGATGGATCGCGAGGCCCGCCATACGGGAGAGCTCGTTCTCCGGGATGAGCCCCACGGCCAGAAGGAGCGTGTCGCAGGGGACGAATCGTTCGGTGTCGGGGATGGGCGCGCGGCGTTCGTCCACCTTCGCCACCGTCACCCCCTCCAGGCGGTCGCGGCCGTGCACACGGGTCACCGTCGTCTCCAGGTGGAAGGGGATGTCGTAGTCGTCAAGACACTGCGCGATGTTGCGCCTCAGGCCGCCCGCCCAGGACATGACCTCGTAGACCCCCTCGACGGACGCGCCCTCCCACACCATGCGGCGGGCCATGATCAGGCCGATATCCCCCGACCCCAGGATGACCGCCCGCCTGCCCGGCATCCCCCCCTCCATGTTGACGAAGCGTTGCGCCGTTCCGGCGGTGTAGATCCCGGCGGGTCGGGTGCCCGGAACGCGGATGGCCCCCAGCGGGCGCTCGCGGCATCCCATGGCCAGCACCACCGCGCCCGCCGTCAGGCGCTCGATCCCGCGCTCCCGGTTCATCGTCCAGAGCCCTCCGTCCGGGTCCATCCGAAAGACCATCGTGTTGCTGAGGAACTCCACCCCCGCCTCCCGCGCCTGCTGCACGAAGCGGTGCATGTACTCCGGCCCCGTCAGCTCCTCCTTGAACGTGCGCAGCCCGAAGCCCGGGTGGATGCACTGCTGGAGGATGCCGCCAAGGTCCCAGTCCCGTTCGGCCACGACGACGCGCTCCGCGCCGGCTCGGCGCGCCCCGATCCCCGCCGCGACACCGGCCGGCCCCGCCCCCACGATCAGGACGTCGATCCTGTCCCTGCCGCTCATGACCGCGCCTCCTCTCCTCGCCTTTCGTCGAGAAGGAACTCCTTCGCCCCGCCCAGCAGGAGCTGGGACTTCCCGCCGTGCCGCGTGACCTCGGTGAGGGGGACTCGAAGCTCCCGCGCCAGTATCTCCGCCACCCGCGGGCAGCAGAAGCCGCCCTGGCAGCGGCCCGCCCCCGCGCGGGTCCATATCTTGACGGCCGCGACGGTCCGCGCGCCGCGCCGGATGGCCTCCAGCACCTGAGCCTCCGTCACCGTTTCGCAGCGGCAGACGATCTGCCCCCAGGCGGGGTCCTCCCGCGCCAGGCGCGCGCGCTCCTCCATCGGGAGCTCCGCAAACCGGGGGATACCGCGCCGCTCCGGAACGAAATGGGGGTTGGGCTCAAACGACGCTCGATCCCCCAGCTCCGCGCGGACCATCCCCGCCACGTGGACGGCGATGGCTGGGGCCGACGTCAAACCCGGCGACTTGATCCCCGCCACGTTCACGAAGCCGCGGGGCGCCTTCAGCGCCTCGATGACGAAGTCCCCCGTGTCCGTGTTGGCCCGGACGCCGGCGAAGGTGGTGATGTTCAGGTTCACGGGGAAGTTGGGCACGAGGCGCCGCGCCCCCTCCAGCACCTGGGCCAGTCCCTCCGGGGTCGTCGCGGTGTCGTCCCCGTCCTTCTGGACCGTGGCGGTGGGCCCCGCCAGCAGGTTGCCCTCGGCCGTTCGGGCCACGGTGACGCCCTTGCCCCGTTCCGACGGGCAGGCGAAGAGGAAGCTCGTGACGAAGTCCCCCGCCGTGCGGTCCAGCAGGAAGTACTCGCCGCGGGTCGGTGTGATGTGGAAGTCCGGCTCGCCCGCCCAGGAGGCGACTTCCTCGGAGTGGACCCCGGCGGCGTTGACCACGATCGGGGCGTACACGGGGCCGCGGTCCGTTTCAACGCCCCGCACCTCCCCCCGATCGTCCAGCATCAGGCCCGTAACCCGCGTTTCGAGCCGAAGGACGGCGCCGTTGATCTTCGCGCTCTCCATAAAGGCCACGACCGCCTCAAAGTTGTTGACGATGGCCGCCGTCGGCGACCACAGAGCCGCCTTGATGTCGGGCGAAACGTTGGGTTCGTTCCCGCGCAGCCTCTCCCCCGTCACGATCTCCAGTCCGGGGACCCCGTTCGCCCTGCCCTGCGCCAGGAGCTTCTCCAGGTGCGCCATGTCCTTGTCGTCGAAGGCGCAGACGTAGGAGCCGCACTCGTCCAGGTGGAAGTCCAGCTCGTCCTTCAGCGCGTGGTACATGCGGTTCCCCTCCGGGCAGAAGCGCGCCTTCAGGGTGTTCGGCAAATCGTCAAAGCCGCCGTGGATCATGGAGCTGTTGGCGCGGCTGGCCCCCGACGGCAGCTCCGCCGCCTTGTCCAGGACGACGACGCGCACCCTCCAGCGGGTGAGCTCGCGCGCCAGGCTCGCCCCTACGACGCCCCCGCCTATGATGGCGACGTCAAACTCTTCACGGGACATTGTGTTACCCCCTCCCCACATTGCCTGTGCTAAGAGAACGGGCAGCCCAGGGTTGAGCGGGCTGCCCGTTCGTTGACCTTCATTCGCCGCGCGGGAAGCGGCCGGCGGCGCGGGACAGTCGGAGAAAGCCGGCCTACTCCGTCCAGCCGCGGGACTTCTCCACGGCCTTCTTCCAGCCGGCGTACATCTTCTCGCGCTTCTCCGGCAGCGACAGCGAGGCGAACTTACGATCGACGGCCCAGTTGGCCCGGATCTCGTTCTCGTCCTTCCAGAAGCCCACGGCAAGGCCTGCGGCATAGGCGGCGCCGAGGGCCGTCGTCTCGTTCACGACGGGGCGCACCACTTCGACGCCCAAAATGTCCGCCTGCATCTGCATCAGGAGGTCGTTCTTCACGGCGCCCCCGTCCACCTTCAGGCTGGTGAGGTTGACGCCCGAATCCTTCTGCATGGCGTCGATGACGTCGCGGGTCTGGTAGCAGATGCTCTCAAGCGTCGCGCGGATGATGTGCGACTTCTGGACGTAGCGCGTGAGTCCCACGATGGCGCCCCGCGCGGTCATGTCCCAATGGGGCGCGAAGAGGCCGGAGAAGGCCGGGACGAAGTAGACGCCGCCCGAATCCTCCACCTTGGAGGCGAAGAACTCCGTGTCCGGTGCGGCATCGACGAGCCTCATGTTGTCGCGCAGCCACTGGACGGCCGCCCCGGCAATGGCGATGGACCCCTCAAGGGCGTAGACGCACTTGCCCTGCTCCCGGCTGTAGAACGCCGTGGTCAGGAGACCGTTCATGGACTGGATGGGCTTCTCTCCGATGTTCATCAGCATGAAGCAGCCCGTGCCATAGGTGTTCTTCGCCTCGCCCTTTTTGAGGCACGCCTGCCCGAAGAGCGCTGCCTGCTGGTCGCCCAGGTCCCCCGCCACGGGGATCTCTGCCCTGAAGGGCCCGTTCTTCGCCGTCATGCCGAACACGCCGCTCGACGGCATGATCTTCGGCAGCATGGCCTCCGGGACGTCCAGGAAGTCCAGCATGGCCTTGTCCCACTGGAGCGTTTCGATGTTCATCAGAAGGGTTCGGGAGGCGTTCGACACGTCCGTGACGTGCACGCCGCCATTGGGACCGCCCGTGAGGTTCCAGATCAGCCAGCAGTCCGTGTTGCCGAACAGCAGTTCGCCGCGCTCCGCGCGCTCCCGCGCGCCGGGCACGTTGTCCAGGATCCACTTGATCTTGGTCCCAGAGAAGTAGGGGTTGATCAGGAGCCCCGTGTGGTCCTTCACCTTGCCCTCGCCCGTGACGGTCTGCTCCCAGCCGGGCATCTTCTGCCACTGGGCACAGAAGTCCTGCGTCCTCACGCACTGCCACACGATGGCGTTATAGATGGGACGGCCCGTCGCCTTGTCCCACACGACCGTCGTTTCGCGCTGGTTGGTGATGCCGATGGCGGCGATCTCCTCCGGCGCGATGCCGCCACGCTCCAGCGCGTTGCGGATGACGTCCTGGGTGCGGGACCAGATTTCCATCGGATCGTGCTCGACCCAGCCCGGATGGGGGTAGATCTGCGCGTGCTCCATCTGATCCGAGCACACGGGCAGGCCCTTCTTGTTGAAGATCATGCATCGGGTGCTGGTCGTGCCCTGGTCGATCGCGGCCACGTACTTCTTCTCCGACATGACAAAACCTCCTTTACGCAAACGGACCGACCTCCCGCCCCGTTGAGCGCGGCAGCCGGCCTCCATGGACGAAAGGGGGCCGGAGGACAAAAGCCTCCGGCCCCGAAAAACGCTACATCAACCCAAAAGCGCGGCAGAAGAAGAACGCAACGGCGGCACCGGCCCAGGGGCCGATCGTGCCGACCCAGGCGTAGCCCCAATCGGAATCGCGCTTGCCGGCCATCGGGAGGACGAAGTGTGCCACGCGGGGACCAAAGTCGCGCGCGGGGTTCATGGAGTAGCCCGTGGGGCCGCCCAGCGCAGCGCCGAGGACGTAGATCAGGCCGCCCACCATGAAGGCGCCCATCCAGCCGCCCTGCCCACCGACGCCCTTCGAGAAGATGCACATGATGCCCGTCACCAGGAAGAACGTGGCGATGACCTCCGTCAGGAAGTTGCAGGGGTAATTCCTCTTGGCCGGCCCCGTGCAGAACACGGCGAGCTGTGCGTCCGGAGCCGTCCCCTCCCAGTGGTTCAGGTAGGCGAAGTAGACGATGACTGCCCCAAGGAAAGCGCCAAGGAACTGCGCGGCCATGATCATCAGGGCGTCGTTCGCCGCGTAGGTTCCGGCCATGAGCTTCGCCAGGGTGACGGCGGGGTTGATGTCCGCCTGGGGCGATCCCGTCGCCTGGGCGGCAAAGATGCCCATCACGACGGCCCACGCCCAGCCCCAGTTCACGTGGACCCAGCCTGCTCCCTCGCCCTTCGATCCCTTCAGCGCCGTCGCCGCGACGTCGCCGTCGCCGAACACGATAAGCACCAGCGTACCGAAAAACTCGCCAAAAACAGGACCCAACCAAGACTGCATCTCAATTTCCTCCTTATGATCTGCCGGTTCATGACGAACTCCGCCCAAAACTCGGGCTTCCCACAACACACAACAGCATAACGAAGAAAACACCTTCCAAGAGCAACGGCTTAAGTTTGAATCCACAGACAATTTTAGTGTAGGACACTTGGGGACTTCTGTCAATCGGCTTCGGCGTTTTACGTCAATAACATAAAGAAAAAGTCGCCATCGAGTCACTCTATGCTGAAGCGACGCTGCGGAGGCGTAGGGCGCAAGACAGAGGAGGCCTCACATGTTGATGGGCAGAGCCTTTATGTTGTTTAACCCCTCATCAAAGTTTGGGCCAAGGCCAAACCTGTTGCCCAGAATCTGATCGCTGCCGCCCAGCACGACGCTAACTGCCGCTAAGCCATATTTTGAATCATTCCTCCGCCCAGTTCCTGGCCCGCTCAACAGCTTTGTGCCATTTGTGCATAAGGGCCTGGCGCTGGTCCATGCTCATATTTGGCTCGTAGCTGCGCGCGAGTTTCCAGTTTGCCGATATCTCATCAAGCGACGTGAAATCACCGACGGCGAGAGCAGCAAGATATGCCGCACCAAGCGCCGTGGTTTCCGATATTTCTGGTATATCGATTGGAATACCAAGGATATCTGCCTGAAACTGCATGAGAAATTTATTGACCACACTGCCACCGTCAACGCGCAGGCGCTTGATGGGCATGTTTGCATCCTCGTTCATAGCATCGAGGATGTCCTTCACTTGATAGGCAGTGGCTTCGAGCGTTGCCCTCACGATATGTTCTCTGCTCGTTCCGCCAGTGACACCGATCATAACGCCTCTCGCATACGAATCCCAGTGTGGTGCCGCGAGTCCGAAGAAAGCAGGGACAAAGTACACCCCCCCGTTGTCCTTCGCCTCGAATGCCATGATCTCAGCCTCGGCTGCCGTCCCAATTATGCGCAGTTTGTCGCGCAGCCATTGGGTTGCGGCGCCGGTGACGTACACACCGCCGTCCAGCGCGTAACTTATCTTGCCCCCCAAGCGCCAGGCCACAGTTGGCAGTATGCCGTGAGAGGACTCCACGAGATTGCTCCCGGTATTCATCAGCATGAAGCACCCTGTGCCGTAGGTACACTTGGTCATGCCCGGTTCAAAACACGCCTGCCCGAACAGGGAACTCTGCTGATCGACGCACGCCCCGGCTATTGGAATGCGCGCGCCAAGGAACTCCAATGGGTCAGTGTAGCCGAAAATTGCGGAGCTGTCGCGTATCTCAGGCAGCATAGAACGCCTCACGCCGAACAGCTCCAGCAAGCCGTCATCCCATTGCCCCTTGTGGACGTCCATGAGCAATGTTCGGCTCGCCGTGCTTGCATCTGTGATGAACAGGCTGCCGTGTGTCATCTTCCAAAATATCCATCCGTCCAGCGTGCTGGCAAGGATGCGTCCTGCCGCAATTTTCTCTTTGACTCCTTCGACATTGTCGATAATCCATTTGATTTTTGTGGCGGAAAAATAGGAGTCGATCATCACGCCGGTGTGCTGTTTAACATATTCACCGTATTGCTCTTTGAGGGAGTCGCAATAACGTGCTGTGCGCCTGTCCTGCCACACGATCGCGTTGTAGACTGGAAGGCCGGTGAACTTGTCCCACAGGACGACGGTTTCGCCAGAGTTGTCAAGTCCGAGGCAGCTGATTTGTTCTGGAAGAATGCCAGCAGTCTCGCAGGCCACTGACGTCGAGTACAGAATGCTTTCCCAGATTTCCAGCGCGTCCTGCTCCACCCAACCGTCCTGGGGGTAATGTTGGGTCAGCTCTTTATATCCGCGTCCAACCTGCTTCCAGGTTTCGTCAAGCAGCAGCGCGGTCGTGCCGGTGGTCCCGTTGTCCAGACCCAGATAATATTTTTTTATCATGCTGATTCACCCCTTTGTCGCTCTGTGTACAAGGTGTTAAGACCAAGAGCCTGAGGCAAATGCCCCAGGCTCTGACGTTTTTGCCGTTTTTCGGTTGCCGGATTTTATGAAAGCAGACGATTACGAAAAATGTTACAGCACAAAGCCAACGGCAAACAAAAGGCATCCCACTGCCGCCGACGCGAAGGAAATAATCTTCCAGCGCCGGTACTGCCGGTCCAGCTGCATCTGTTCTTCATCCGTCGGCTTCCTCGTCTTCAGGGCCAGCAGTTCCACATCAACGGCCTCCTGAGGCGGCGTCTTCCTGGGCTTAATGATACCAAAATACAGGTAAATCACGCAGAGTATCGAGAGTCCTATGTTGTACCAGATGGCGTTCCAGTCGACGGCCAGAATGGAAAGCAGGACATAGGCGATAATACTCACCACAGCACCGAGTTTACCAGCCGGTACCTTATATGGACGCTCAAGGTCGGGTTCCTTTTTATACAGCATCAAATAAGAAAGATAGCCGATGATATAACAGAGCATCTGACTGAAGGCACACATGGCCGAAACGATGACAATGGAGTTGGTTAGTATAAAAGCTATTCCGACAACGCCCACGACGATGACTGAGACATACGGGCTTCTGTATTTGCGGTGCACCTTGGAAAATACCTCTGGGAAACAGCCGTCAAGCGCCATAATGTAGAGGTAGC
>NZ_DBHLDX010000002.1:55225-95916 GCF_057312375.1 Fretibacterium sp. | reverse complement strand
ACCGGAACTTGCCGTCGTTCGCCTTCATGAACTTCAAGAACGATTCCTTCACGATGCCGCGCGAGCCGGTCGTCTCCATCACGATGTCGTCGATCTTCCCCAGCGGCTTGCCGTTGATCAGGACGGACGCCGCCGCGTCCGACGGCGCGCCGTGGAGCAAGACGATCCCCGCCATCCCCGCGCACAGGGCGCAGGCCCGCGCCAGAGGCAAAATCCTTCCGAGGCCAGTTTCTTTCGAGCCCCCGGGCCTTCGCATTTCCCGTGAACTGAACAATCTCCGCACCTTCCCCCACCTCAACTTCATAAAAGATAACGGCAGGTACAGCGCAAACCGCACGCCATACCTGCCAAGAGCCCCATCCAAACGTTACGGCTTCAAAGCCCGTCCACAATATGCCGGGGACATCCTTTAAATTTCAGACGGCCCCAGATGGAACGTCCCCCTGCTAAGGGTTACTTTTCCTGTATGGAGTCGATGAGGGCCTCCAACTTGGGGTTCTGCCCCGTGATGACGAGCATCAGGTACTTATCGTCCTCCGTGCTCAGGATCGCCTTGCTCTCCACGCCGGCCTCGTTCTTGAAGGTGAACGTATACACGTCGTCCTCGAGGACCGGCTCCGACCCCTTCAACGCCTGCGCGAAGCCCGCAGCCAGGTCCTTGGGCTCCTTTCCCTCCCGATCCTCCATCGTGATGCTCAACGCCGCGGACTTGTCGTTGGCCACGACCGCCACGGTTGCACCGTCCTGCGTCGCAGTCCAGTCGTCCGGGACATCCACGGTGAAGTCCTTAAAATCCTGCACGGCCGCGAAGGCCGCAGCGGAGAACGCGAGGACCGCCAACACCGACAAAACACCGATACGCTTGCTCCACATTCACAAAAACTCCCTTCCCCATAGCGAGGTTGAATAGACAGGGGGTCGATCCCCTTATCCAGAGTATTCTATGCCCCACCCGGATAGGGGTCCATGACCTGAGGTCAGGATTTTGAGGTAAAAAAGCGGCTTTCTTTTGAAAAAGAAAAAGTTTTTGGTTGGGCATCCAGTTCAAAGAGCCATCCCCGGTTTCCTGCGCGCTCTTGTATAATTGTGAGCATAAGAAACCTTTGCAGGAGAGGTACTCCATCTTCAAGAGGGCTTCCATGCCTTTGAAGACCGAATTTTAAGGAGGACGCTCATGTCCGAGGAACATTTTCTTCCGCCCTGTGCAGGGAAGGGGGTCCTGCCCCGCGCGAGGGTGAACGCGATTCTGGAATCCGCAAAGGAGCGAGGAGGGCAGTGGATCTACGTGGGGGCTCCGGGCGGATTCGGAAAGAGCCTTGCCGTTTCGCAGTGGCTGGCCCCGCAGCGCAACAAGCACGCCTGGATCACGCTGGACCCCTACGACAACAACGAGGGCCGTTTCGTCCGCAAGTTCCTTGGGGGCCTCGCCTTCGCCCAGAGGGCGAACCGAAGGCTGGCCCGGGCCGCAGAGCGGGTACGGCCCCCCTTCCTGGACTCCCTGTTCGACGCTCTGGACCTGCTCCTCCCCAACGAAAAAAAGTACGTCCTGGTCCTGGACGACCTCCACCACCTGCGGGACGGGGCGGTACTGCGGGCGTTGCCCCTGCTCCGAAAACGCCTCCCCGCCGGCTTCACCGTCTGCCTCCTGAGCCGGAACGAGCCCCCGGACGTCTTCCTGGACGCCATCCTGAAGGGCGGCATGACCGTCCTGGACGCCCGCGACCTGGCCTTCGACGAGGAGGAACTGCGCAGGCTCCTGCTGCGAAACGGTCTCTCCCCCAGCCAGGCCCTCGACCTCCTGAGGCGGACCGCGGGCTGGCCCATAGCGGTGGAGGCCCTTTTGATGGGGCGTGGAGCGCCGGGAGAGGCTGGAGGAAACAAAGAAATTTCCCCCCACGAAACGCTGCACGGGGAAGAGCTGCTGCGCCGCTACCTGGACGTCCACGTCTGGAGCGGTTGGGACGCCCAGGTTCAAGACTTCCTGATGCAGGCCTCCCTGCCCGACCTGCTGGACGGGCAGCTGTGTCGCCGCCTGACGGGACGTCAGGACAGTGCCGAAATCCTCGAATCCTTGTCCCGGAACCTGGCCTTCGTCTCCAGCCTGGGAAACGGGCGCTACCGTCTGCACGACCTCTTTCGTGACTTCCTGAGGGAGAAGCTCGCCGAAAACTGCCGTGTCGAGGAAATTCACGCTCTGGAAAAAAAGGTGGCCGACGCGCTCTTTGAGGAGGAGGACTATTACGCCGCCGCGGCGCACTACATCCGATGTTCCGATTCCAGGGGACTGTCCGCCTGCTGCGCGGCCTTTCGGCGGATCGCCGCCTTCAGTTCGATCGAGGATCGCATCGCGTTCTTCAAGGAATGCGTGATCGGCGGACGTGAGGCCCTTTTTGAGGGGAACCTTCCCATCATGGCCCAATGCGCGTTCGTGTACTACGTGGAGGGGGATGCCCGGAAGTTCCTCCGGCTTATGGATAAGATCGAACGAGAGCTGGAACGGCGAAGCCAGAAGGGCGATTCCTGCGAGAAGGCGGACAGGGACGCGTTTCAGTTTTTCTGGGTGCTTCGGGCCCTGGACTTCCGAAGGCCTATCGACCGCTATACGGACGATTTCCTGGCGGGACGAAAGGACCTGGAACCCTTCCTGGCCGATGGACCGTTCTGGGTGGGGACCTTCACCGCGGCCATGCCCGTGCTGCACCGGTCCTTGATGGACCAGTCGGACCTGGCGCGGGGCCGCAGCCTCTACGCCCAGGCCGCAAGAAGGCGAAAGGCCTTTACCTCCCTTTTGGGAAATGAGCACCTGGTCGTGCTGGAGTGCCAGCTTGCCGGGATACTCTACGAGAGCAGCCGTCTCCCTGAGGCCTGCTTCCGGGCTCTGAGGGCCCAGGAGATGATGGAAACGACGCCCTGCAGGGCGGAGGTGCGGTTCGCCGCCGACCTGATCCTGTCGGCCATCCTGAAGGGGATGGGGCGGACGGATGAGGCCGCCAGGATCGAGGCGGAAACGGAACGGCGCATCGAGAGGGAAGGCCTCCTGTCCCTGCGTTCCAGCCTCAGGGCCTGGCGCTATGCCTCCCGCATCGCCGGCGGAGATGAGACGGCGGCGCGGGAGTGGCTGGATTCCTACGCTGCACCCCTGTCCGACAGTTTGCCCCTGTATCGGATGCACCAGCATTTCGTCACAGCCCGGGCGCTGCTCGCCATCCGTGAGGATGCCCTGGCCGTGCTGTTCGGGGAGAAACTGCTGAAGCTGGGGATGAGTTTTCGGCGCCGACTGGACATGATCGAGGCCTCTTTGTTGCTCTCGATCGCTTACAGGAACCTGGGAAACCGCAGGGAAAGCCTCTCCTGCATCAGGAGGGCGCTCAAGATCGCGGCGCTCTGCAATTTCTCGAGGCTCTTCATCGACGACGCGCCCGTCCTCGCCCCGATCCTGGACGCCCTGCTGCGGACTCTCAAAACGCGCAAGGCACTCTGGATCGACTTCGCGGTCCGGGTCCGGGCGGCCATGGCCGGGACCGATACGGCGCCTCTGCCTCCATCGAAAGTGGAGGCAGAGGCGGTCCCTGCCCTGAGCGACAGGCAGGTTCGGATTCTGGAACTTCTTGAAAAGAACGCGAGCTACGGGGAGATTGCGAAGGCCCTGGGGATTGCCCACAGCACGGCAAAATACCACGTCCTGAGGCTTTACCGCGCCCTGGGCGTTTCAAGCGCCGCCGGGGCCCTCGCCCGCGCAGACCGCATGCGAGAGGACGACCCCAGCCTGTGACGCGGTGCTCCGGGACAGGCAGAGGACGCCTCAGGGCAGATCGCCGGACGGAACGCCGGGGCTCGCCAGCAGGATGACGCGCTCGCCCGAGGTCACAAGGTTGTACTGCTCGCGGGCCAGGTGCTCGATCCCCTCCCGCGTCTTGTAGAAGGACACCTTCTCCTCGTAGTTTCTGACGTTTTCCTTCTTCTTCTGAAGGAGGTCCTCCCGCTCGTCGATCGCGCTCCGGATCTGCTCGATCCGGCTCACTTCAAAGGCGTAGTGCGTCACCATGATCAGCGCCAGGACGCCAAGCAACGCGATCAGGGCGATCCGCCTCAGCGGGGGCATCGCCATGGCGCTACATCCGTTCCGGAGCGCTGACCCCAAGCAGGCCCAGGCAGGTGGCGAGGACGATGCGCACCGCCTCCGCCAGGCGCAGGCGGCCGTGCTCAACCTTCGCGCTCTCTCCCAGGATGCGGTTCGTGTTGTAGAAGGAGTGGAACGCCCCCGCCAGGTTCAGCGCGTAGGCCGCCACCATGTGGGGCGCCAGGTCCGCTGAGGCCCCGGCCATCTCCACCGGGAAGACCGCTAGCGTTTCGGCCAGGGCCCGCGCATCCTTGTTGTCAAACAGCAGGTCGGGAAGGGGCGTCCCGTCCCGTCGCAACTCCGCCGCATCGCCGCCGCGCCCCTCCCACTCCCGAAGGATGCTCGATATGCGGGCATGGGCGTACTGGAGGTAGTAGACGGGGTTGTCGCTGCTCTGCTTCTTCGCCAGGCTCAGGTCGAAGTCCAGCTGGCTGTCGCTGCGCCGCATGAGGAAGAAGAAGCGCGTCGCGTCCACCCCGACCTCGTCCAGGACCTCCTTGAGCGTGACGAACTCGCCGGCGCGCGTCGACATGCCCACGAGCTTCCCGTCGCGCTTCAGGGACACCAGCTGGATCAGGAGGGCCTTGAAGTCGCCGGGGGCCCGGCCCATCGCCTCGACGGCCGCCTCCATGCGCGGGACATAGCCGTGGTGGTCCGCGCCCCAAACGTCGATGACCCGGTCGAACCCCCGACGCACGAACTTGTCATGATGGTAGGCGACGTCGGAGGCGAAGTACGTCGGGACGCCGTTGCTCCGGATCAGGACCCGATCCTTGTCGTCCGCGAAGGCCGTTGACTTGAACCACAGCGCGCCGTTCGCTTCAAAGGCGTAGCCTCGCTCCTTCAGGTCCTCGATGGCGTGGCTCACCTGGTCCCGCTCGTAGAGCGACGCCTCGGAGAACCAGCTGTCGAAGAGGACCCCAAAGCGCTCCAGGTCCTTGCGTATCCCATCGAGGATTTGGTCCGCTGCGTACCGTTCAAACCAGGGGAGGCTCTCCGCGAGGGGAGTGGCGAGGAAGCGGTCCCCCTCCTCCTTCCGGATCTGCTCCGCCAGTTCCAGCAGGTAGTCGCCCTTGTAGCCGTCCTCCGGCAGCGGGGCGAGCTCCGACTTGCCGCAGACCTCGAAGTAGCGGGCCTGTGCGGACCTCCCCAGCGTCTCGATCTGCAGCCCGGCATCGTTGAGGTAATACTCTCGTTCCACGTTCCAGCCCGTGAAGCTCAGGATGCGCGCCACGGCGTCGCCGACGGCCGCGCCGCGGCCGTGGCCGATGTGCAGCGGCCCCGTCGGGTTGGCGCTGACGAACTCCACCTGGACCTTGCGGCCGTGGCCCATGTCCACCGCCCCGTAGCGCTCCCCCTGCTGCAGGACCTGCGACGCGGCTTCGGCAAACCACCTGGGGGAGAGGAAGAGGTTGATGAACCCCGGTCCCGCAACCTCCACCCTGTCAAGCAGGTCCCGGCACCCCTCCTGCAGGGAGCCGGCGATCCGGACCGCAATGTCGCGCGGAGGCATCGAGAAGGCCCGCGCCAGCTGCATGGCGACGTTGCTGGCCCGGTCCCCCTGGTCCGCGCGCCTGGGGCGTTCGAGCTCAAAGGACAGGGCCTCCGGCAGCTCCTTTCCGCACTCCTCGGCCGTCCTCAGGGCTGCGGAGCGCAGGGCCCGAACCAACGCAGCCTCCGCTGCGTTCAACCTGGAAAAATTCTCGTCCATTCTCATCGTTCCTCCCAAAGTCAGCGCTTCAACTGCACAGGAATATGCCTCTCTGCGAAGGCCTTCCACAGGCCCACGCAGCGCCGGAGCAGCGCCAGATCGCCCTCCGCCACCCTGAGCGTATCGACCTCGCACCGAGCCGAGCCCACCACCCGATGACGCCATGCCTTGCAGCTGTCGCTGTAGTTGATCCTGTCCGGCGTCCGCTTCGTCTCCCCCTCATCGAGGATGCGCTCCGCGCTGCGGGGTAACCCGATCGTCCACCTCTGCTCCAGGACGAAGGGGAAGCGCAGCTCAAGGGGACCGGACTGCCCTCCCAGCGCGCTGAAGGCCTTCGGCAGAAAGGCCGGCGGCACCGCCAGCAGGCCACTCCCGCCGATCCCGGCCACGCCGGGCTTTTCCTTCAGGGCAAAGGAGAGCTCCAGCCCCTCCCCGCTCCGCCGGCACTGGACGTCCTCGTAATGGCGAAGGTCGGGGAAGAGCTCCAGCAGGGCGGCGCGCGCCTCCGTCTCCGCGGGGGACTGCTGCGGCAGCAGGAAGGAAATCCAGGCTCCCCGAAGGAGCAGGCGCACGGCGCCGGTCAGTCTCCCCTGCTCGTCCATCTTGAGCTCCATGGCGGCGAACAGGCGGTTTGCCGCTGCCCTGGAGACGGGCACCTCCTTCCGCGACAGGCTGCCGTCGACGGAGAGGCCGAAGACCCGCTCCCCCTGCAGGGACACGGAGGACCCTCCGTCAAAGGGGGCACTCATGTCGTAGAAGACGCTGTCCCGCGTCCGCTGCTTTCCGTGGAACGCGGGGAGCTCCAGCAGGGCGTCCTGCAGGAGCTCACGGGACAGGGGGGGCTCCTCCTCAGGCTCGACGGGAAGGCGCCACCTCATGGGCGCGTCCACCCCTTCCTGCGCCAGCCAGGCCTTCGCCAAAAGCAGCTTTTCGTTCCGGGTCCAGGGCGCCGCATCCGGGACCTTTCGCCGGGTCCCATCGGGCAGGTGAAGCTCCGGCTGAAGGAAAAGCCAGTTGAGGAGCCCCTTCACGCCCTCCTCGGCGGACCTGCGAAACCCTGCCCTTGCGGCGTCCGGCGCGTTGGGGAGCTCGCCGGCATCCGAACGCATCAACCGGATCAGGCCCGCTCTCTCCCGCCTCATGCTGAAGGCCAGCCCCGACCTCCGGGAGCGCACCAGCCCCTTCGACTCGAAGGGTGCGGCGTTGATGACGCGCCAGCTGTAGACGGCCTCCTGAGGGGTCCGTCGGACCTCCGGCTCCAGCTCCTGGGGGAAGGCGCGAAAGACGACGGACTGGGACGGGAGGAGATGCACCTCCACGTTGGACTCCCAGACGGGAAGAGACTCCTGCAGCCAGACGAGGTCCTCAAAGGCCAGGGCATCGGGCGCTACGTCCCGCCAGGCGATCGCCAGGATGAAGGGCTCCGGCAGGTCTCGGAAGCTCACGGCCCGGAGCCCGCCCTCGTCAACCGGCGTCACGTCCCGGAGCTTCTCTCCCGTGTCGAAGGAGTAGACGCAAGCCTGCAGGACCTCCGCCCGTCCCCCTGCGGGGTCCGGGATACGCCAGGTCAGCCAGCGGTCGTCCAGGCCCCTGCGGCCCAGGATGACCCACAGGTGCGTCCGCTCCATCCCTCCCTTGTCGCCCCGTCCAAAGACCTCCCGGCGCAGCCAGACGATCCCCTGGGCGTCGGGGTAGGTGGTGAAGTCCGGGTTGAGCTGGCGCATACGCGCGACGCTGTACTCCGGCACCTCCCCGTCCTGCGCTGCGGCGGGCAGAGCCAGGGCGGCTGTCAGCAAGAGCCACGCCGCCAGGAGCCGGCACAGCCTCGTTCCAACCCCACAGGCGGGGCCGCGAGGGGTGGCTCGCGTTTTGCCGGGGACGGCGGCGTTCCCATCGAAGCACATCTCCATCCCCTAGAGCCCCTTCCCGCAGCAATGCTTGTACTTCTTCCCGCTCCCGCAGGGGCACGGGTCGTTTCGCCCGATCTTCGTCCCTCGGCGCACGGGCTGGCGTTTCTCGCCTCCCGGCTGGGGCAGCGGGTCCTCTCCCCTGCCCTCCGGGCTGAAGCCCGGAAGCTGAAAATCCCGGCTCTCGGAAACGCGCCGCTCCCTGGAGGGCCCCTCCGCAGAGACGACCTGCACGCGGAAGATCTGCTCCGCGATGGCCTCCTTGACCCGCTCCATCATCTCCTGGAACAGGTTGAAGGACTCGAACTGATACTCGATCAGTGGGTCCTTCTGGCCGATGGCCCGGAGCCCGATCCCCCGGCGCAGCTCGTCCATGGCCAGCAGGTGATCGCGCCAGGCGTTGTCCAGCGTGTTCAGCAGGACGTACCGCACCAGGCCCTCCGCCACCTCCGGCGGCAGGGTTGCCATCTTCCGGTCGTAGCGGGATTCGATTTCCTTCAGGATCTCCTCGCGCACCAGCTCCAGCCCGGCGCGGCTGTCCACCCGCGCCACCTCGTCCCCGCTCCCCGCCCCGAAGAGGGCACGGAAGCGCGCCTCGGCCCTCGCCGGGTCCGCCTCTCCCTCCTCCGGGAAGTAGTGGTCCAGGATCGACGAGGCGACGCCGTGGACCACGTCCCGACCGTAGGCGACGACGTCCTCGTCCGTCAGGATCATGTGCCGCTCGTGGTAGACCGCTTCTCGCTGCTGGTTCATCACGTTGTCGTAGGCCAGGAGCTGCTTTCGGATGTCGAAGTGCATCTCCTCGACCTTGTGCTGCGACGATTCGATGATCCTGGAGAGCATCCCCGACTCGATGGCCTCCCCGTCCGTCATCCCCAGCTTCCCCATCAGGCCCTGAATGCGCTCGGAGCCGAAGAGGCGCAGCAGGTTGTCCTCAAGGGAGAGGTAGAAACGGCTGCTGCCCGGGTCGCCCTGACGGCCGGACCGCCCGCGCAGCTGGTTGTCGATGCGGCGGGACTCGTGCCGCTCCGTCCCCACGATCGCCAGGCCGCCCAGCGCCGCCACCTTCTCGTGCTCCTCGCGGCAGGCGGCGGAGAAGTCCGCAAGGCAGGCGTCGTAGGCCTCCTTGATCCTGGCGAAGAACCCCCGCAGCCGCCCGGCGATCTCCGCGCCCTCGGCCGCGTTGATGTGCTGCTCCTTCAGGTAGTTCGCCGCCAGGTTCTCCGTGTCCAGGTTGGAGTAGCGCACGAAGTACTCGTAGACGCTCTCCTCGTCCAGTCCGCTCCCGCCCCAGTCGATGTTGGGTCGGGTGGTCAGGAGCTTCTCCCTGGCCAGAAACTCCGGGTTCCCTCCCAGCATGATGTCCGTGCCGCGGCCCGCCATGTTCGTGGCGACGGTCACCGCTCCCTCGTGTCCCGCCTGGGCCACGATGTGGGCCTCCTTCTCGTGGTGCTTCGCGTTCAGCACCTGGTGGGGCACGTGGCGGGCCTTCAACAGCTTGCTGACCCGCTCCGAATTCTCGATGGAGGTGGTCCCCACCAGGACGGGCTGTCCGCGCTTGTGGCACTCCTCCACGTCGTCCGCGACGGCGTTGAACTTCTCCACCATCGTGCCGTAGATCACGTCGGGGTTGTCCTTTCGGATCATCGGGCGGTGGGTGGGAATCGTCACCACCTGCAGGCCGTAGATCTCCTTGAACTCCTCGGCCTCCGTAGCGGCCGTTCCCGTCATGCCCGCAAGCTTTCTGTACATGCGGAAGTAGTTCTGAAGGGTGATCGTGGCAAGCGTCTGGCTTTCGCGCCCCACCTTGACGCGCTCCTTCGCCTCGATGGCCTGATGGAGCCCGTCGGAGTAGCGGCGCCCCACCATGAGACGCCCCGTGAACTCGTCCACGATCACGATCTCCCCGTCCTTCACCACGTAATCCACGTCGCGGGTAAAGAGGCGGTGTGCCTTCAGCGCCTGCACGATACGGTGCGCCAGGTCGGAATGTGCCGCGTCGGAGAAGAGCCCCGGCAGCTTCAGGGCGTCCTCGCAGCGCTGGATACCCGCTTCCGTGACGGCGATGCTGCGCTCCTTCTCGTCCTTTTCGTAGTCGGCCCCTTCCTTGAGCTGGCGGGCCACGCCGTCCGCCTTCACGTAGAGATCGACGTTGTCGTCCGAGGGGCCTGAGATGATGAGGGGAGTTCGGGCCTCGTCGATGAGGATGGAGTCCACCTCGTCCACGATGCAGTAGGCGTGCGGGCGCTGCACCATCTGGTCCGCGCGCATCACCATGTTGTCGCGCAGGTAATCGAAGCCGAACTCGCTGTTCGTGCCGTAGGTTATGTCCGCCCTGTAGGCCTCGTAACGCTCCTCGGCCGGCATGTAGGGGTAGATCACCCCCACGGAGAGCCCCAGGAAATTGTAGATGGGAGCCATCCAGGCGGCGTCGCGCCGAGCCAGGTAGTCGTTCACGGTCACGAGGTGGACGCCCTCCCCCTTCAGGGCGTTGAGGACGACGGCCAGGGTCGCCACCAACGTCTTGCCCTCGCCGGTCTTCATCTCGGCGATGTGCCCATCGTGCAGGGCCATGCCGCCGATCAGCTGGACATCGTAATGGCGCAGGCCGATCGTCCTCCAGGACACCTCGCGGGCCAGCGCGAAGACCTCCGGCAGGAGCTCGTTCAGGTCCGCCCCCTCCCGCGCGCGCGCGCGCAGCTCCGCTCCGAGGGTCCGCAGCTCCTCGACGCTCCTGGCCTCCATCGCGTCCGACAGGGCGTTGACGTCCTCAACCTGCGCGCCGTACTTCCTGAGGGCGCGGTCGTTGGGGTCCAGCCCCAGCATCTTCCTTAAACTCTTCCACAGCATTCAGGCAGTCACCTCAAAATGATGATAATATCGTCAAAAAATACAGAAGTACGGGCGCGGCCCCCTGAGCTCCTGGGCACCGGCAGCTTTCCTCCTGCCATTATAGCCCACAGGACGCCGCTGCGCCCCGGCTACAGGGAGCGCCAGTTCTTGAAGCCCTGCCCCAACACCTCCGAGGCGTCGCAGATGGAGACAAAAGCGTTGGGGTCCTTCTCCTTGAGGAAGCGCTTGAGGTTCGCCACCTGGCGCGGTCCCAAAAGGGAAAGGAGCACCGGGCGGGACTCACCCGTGTAGACGCCCCGGCCGTCGAGGCGGGTCACGCCGCGGCCCGTCGCCGTGATGAAGCGGCTGACCTCGTCCGGGATGTTGGTGATGATGAGCGCCTGCTTGCGCTTGTCGAAGTTTCGGGTCATGTTGTCCAGCATCACCCCGCAGATGTACACGCTGACCACGCCGTAGACCACCGACTCAAGGCCCACCACGCCCAGGGAGAACGCCAGGATGACGACGTTGTAGATGATGGAGAAGCGACCCACCTCCAGGTCGTAGCGTCGGCGCAGGACTGCGGCCGCAATGTCGAAACCTCCGCTGGAGCCCCCCACGTTGAACATCGCCCCTATGCTGACGCCCTTCAGGAAGCCTGAGATCACCGCCGCCATGAACTTGTCCTCCGTGATCGAGAACGGAAAGCGCGAGAAGACCGCGAGGAAGCCGGAGAACACGGCAACGGAAAAGACCGTCAGGGCCAGGAAGTGCAGGCCCAGGTCCCTGCGCCCCCAATAGATCAGCATCAGGTTGACGCCGACGATCATCCAGTTGGGAGAGAGCCCGAACAGGTAGTTCGTCAGCACCGCGATGCCGGGCACCCCGATGTCCGGAAAGCGATAGGGCAGCGTGCAATACGCCACCGCGAAGGCATAGACGACGTTCGCCAGGACCAGGACCAGGAGGGCCCGCCATTCCCTGGCGCACAGCTGCCGCAGGGAGCTCAGAGTTTCCTTTGCCATTCCCATTCTTTTCCCTCGTATTCTCAAGCGTATTTTTTCGGAAGCGCCGGGCGCCAACAGCCGGCGTCGAAGGCCTCCGGCAGGAGCCGGACCTCCGCGATCATCAGCGCCCCTCCCTCAAGCCTCGGCTGCACGACGTCCGCCCCCACCCACGTGAGGCTCACGTCGTTCAAGCCGCCGGGGTTCAACACCCGGACCTCGTCCCCCACGACCTTCATGAGGCGCCCTACAATGGCGCTCGCCACAGACCCCGTCCCGCAGGAGAGGGTGATGTCCTCCACGCCCCGTTCGTAGGTGATGACGTCGAGCACTCCCGCCAGTAGGTGGGCGAAGTTCACGTTGGTCCCCTCCGGGAAGAGGTCCCGTCGGTTGCGGATCGCGCGTCCCAGCAGAGCGTACTCCGCGATCGACCGGCGGCGTTCCTGCTCGAAGATCACCACGTGAGGCACGCCCACCACAAGGAAGGAGTAGGTGAGGTCACAACCCTCCACGGAGGCGTAGGCCCGCAGCACCGCCGACGCGGTGTTGACCGGCGCCAGGTCCAGGGCGACGCGGTCCCCCCTGACGGCCGCGTTCACGTCGCCTCCCAGCGTTTCAAAGGTCATCTCCCGTCCCGTGATCCCCCGCTCGAAGGCGAAGCGCGCCGCGCACCGGGCGCCGTTGCCGCACATCTCCCCCTCGGAGCCGTCCCGATTGAACAGGCGCATCCGAAACGCTGTGCGCTCCGAGGGCTCCAGCACGAGGAGGCCGTCCGCCCCCACGGACTCCCTGCGCCGGCAGACGGCCCGCGCCGTCCGGGCGAGGGTCGAAGCGTCCATCGCCAACGACAGGTTGTCCATGACGAGAAAGTCGTTCCCGTTTCCGTTCATCTTCAGGCAATCAATCATTTTAGCCACCTCCGAGCCGACGGCCGCAAGACGCCTGGCAAGCCCTGAGAATGCGTCGTCTTTTGCGGGAACTCCCCTTCCGAAGCTCCTCAAATGCGGTATAATAAATCAGTTGGACCTCTTTGCCAACGTCGCTTATCAAGCAATTTATCATAGCAGGCCCGCGGAAGAAAGTGCTGAGTAAAACTACACGACACGGCCTTTCCGCCAAGAGGAAGCCCAGCCGCCTGCCGGTCGCGATTCAGGAGGGAACATGGACAATAGAACGCAGGGGATGCAGAGCGCCATCAACGACTACAACGCCAACAAGATCAAGGTCCTTGAGGGGTTGGAGGCGGTGCGCAAGCGTCCGGGGATGTACATTGGCGATACGGGGCCTAGGGGGCTTCATCACCTGGTCAACGAGGTGGTCGACAACTCCATTGACGAAGCGATGGCCGGCTTCTGCACCCGAATCGACGTGACCGTCCACAAGGACGAGAGCGTTACCGTCCAGGACGACGGCCGCGGGATCCCGACGGACCCGCACCCCTCGAACGGACGGCCGACCTGCGAGGTGGTGCTGACGCGCCTGCACGCCGGCGGCAAGTTTGAACAGGGCGCCTACTCGGTGTCGGGAGGCCTTCACGGCGTGGGCGTTTCCGCCGTCAACGCCCTCTCGGAGTGGTTCGAGGTCACCATCGCGCGAAACGGCATGGAGCGCACCCAGCGCTTTGAGCGCGGCGTGCCCGTCACGGACCTCTCGGAGGGCGTGCCCGTCGATTGGCAGGGCACGAGGATTCACTACCTCCCCGACAAGGAGATCTTCGAGGACGTCCACCACTCCCTGGAGACCCTCAAGAGCCGCTTCATGGAGCTGGCCTTCCTGAACGCCGGGGTCCGCATCTTCGTCACCGACGAGCGCAACGGTGAGAGCAGGGAGTACCACTTCGAAGGGGGCGTCAGCGCCTTCGTTCAGTACCTGAACCGAGACAGGACGACGCTCTTCGCTCCCCCGGTCGTCATATCAGGCGAACGAAACGACATCAAGGTGGACATGGCCCTTCAGTACAACGACGAGTATCAGGAACGCATCCTCACCTACGCGAACCTGATCCACACGGTGGAGGGCGGAACGCACCTCATGGGCCTGCGCCAGGCGCTGACGCGAGCCCTCAACGAGGCGGCGCGCAGCGGTAAACTGCTGAACGACAAGGAGGACAACCTCTCGGGCGACGACTTGAAGGAGGGGCTGACCTGCGTCCTCTCCGTCAAGCTCGTGGAGCCTCAGTTCGAGGGACAGACCAAGACGAAGCTCGGCAACAGCGACGTGCGCGGCGCGGTGGACTCCGTCGTCTACGAGGGGCTCCTCTCCGTCATCGAGGAGCGGCCCGACCTCGTCCGCCCCATCGTGGACAAGGCGCTTCGGGCCCGCAGGGCGCGCGAGGCGGCCAAGAAGGCCAAGGAGCTGGTGCGCAAGGGTGCCATGACGGGGATGAACCTTCCGGGCAAGCTGGCGGACTGCTCCTCCAAGACGCCGGAGAACTCGGAGATATACATCGTCGAGGGGGACAGCGCCGGCGGCAGCGCAAAACAGGCGCGCGACCGCACCTTTCAGGCTATCCTGCCGCTGCGGGGCAAGATATTGAACGTCGAAAAGGCGCAGGAACACAAGATGCTTCAGAACCGCGAGATCCAGACGATCATCACGGCGCTGGGGTGCGGCATCGGCACGGAGTTCAACGCGACGCGGCTCCGCTATCACAAGATCATCATCATGACCGATGCCGACGTGGACGGCGCGCACATCAGCACGCTGCTCCTGACCTTCTTCTATCGCCACATGCCGGAGCTCCTGACGGAGGGGTACATCTACCTCGCCCAACCGCCGCTCTACCGCGTGCAGAGGGGCAAGCAGGTCCACTACTGCTACACGGAGAAGGAGCTGCGCCAGCAGGTGGACAGCGCACCGGACCCCGACAAGGTGGGCGTGCAACGCTACAAGGGGCTCGGCGAAATGAATCCGGAGCAGCTTTGGATGACGACGATGGACCCGGCCAACCGCATCCTGAAGAAGGTGGAGCTGGACGACGACCTCCTGGCCGACGAGTACTTCGACATCCTGATGGGCGAGAGGGTGGAGCCGCGCCGGGAGTTCATCACCACCAACGCCAACTCGGCCAAGAACGTGGACCTCTACGCCGGTTGACGCGCGAGGGGTTCACCTGCAAGGTAAAAGTGACGCGCTCCGGCGGAAAAATCTGCCGGAGCGCGTCAACGTTTTTTCTGGATTTTGAGCCGGGGCCTGCGGGGAGGGCCGACGCCGCTCAGGCCGTCGCCCGTTCTCCCGACGCCGCCGCCCCGTCGTGGATCTGCCTCAGCACCTCGATGGCGACCTCAAGGGCGCGCTTGCCGTCCCGAATCCCCACCAGGGGCTGCCGCCTGTCCCGGACGCAGCTCACGAAGTGGGCCAGCTCCAGCTTCAGCGGCTCGTTCTTGGGGAAGATCGGGCTCTCGAGGATCTCCATCTGTCCGTCGCTGCTGCTGACGCAGCGGTTGATCTGCACCGTCTGCGTTTCGTAGTTTACCGTGATCTGGCGCTGGCGCTCCATGATCTCCAGCTGGCGCAGCTTCTTCTCCGACACGCGGCTGACCAGGATGTGGGCCACCACCCCATTTTCAAAGGTGATCTGGGCGTCCGCGATGTCCTCGTGCTCCGTAGAAACGCAGGCCCCCGCTGCAGCGATGCGGGCGATGGGGGACGGGACCAGGGAGAGGACGATGTCGATGTCGTGGATCATCAGATCCAGCACGACCCCCACGTCGTTGATTCTCGGCGAGAAGGGGCCGATGCGTTTGGACTCCAGGTAGACGGGCTTGTGGGCCGTCTGGGAGATGTAGCGGATCGCGCTGTTGAAGCGCTCTATGTGCCCCACCTGAAGCACCAGGTCCTTCTCCGCCGCCAGCCGCAGCAGGTCCTCCGCCTCCTCGGGGCGGGTCGTGACCGGCTTCTCGATCAGGACGTGAAGCCCCGCCTCCATCGCTCGCTTTGCGATCTCATAGTGCAGGCTCGTTGGAACCACGATGGAAACGGCGTCCGGCGCCTGACGGTCAATGAGCTCCTCCAGGCTCCCATAAGCGGGGACGCCCAGATGAGCGCCTATTGAACGCGCCCTCTCCGGATCGTTGTCGGCGACCCCCACCAGGCGCGCGTCCAAAAGCTCCGTATAGACCCGCGCGTGGTGCTGTCCCAGGTGCCCCACCCCAATGACGCCAAACCTCTTTATCGATTCCATAACGTCACCTTCCAGACGAGATACAAAGTGTTCGTGCCGTATGCGCGGCAGCTGTGTCGTCCCCTGTTTATCTTTATCCCCGCTTCGGCGTCCTTTGTGGCGCACCGCCGCTCCAAAACGCTCCCAAAAAATGAAATTTCTTCGCGGTGCAGCGGTCAGAGCAGTCGAAGGTGCAGGAACATCCGGTCCTCGCGGTCCCCTCCGCGGTAGGAGTAGCAGCGTCCGTCGGAGGCCGTGTCCATCCCCGCAACGTGAACCCGGTCCTCAGGGACCCCGCACTCCATCAACTGCCGTCGAATCTCGCCCGCGATATCGAAATGGAAGCTCTGTCCCATCCTATCGACGTTCTCCGGATGGAAGGCGCTGAGACCGCGCTGCGTCCACTCCTCAAGCGTTCGGGGGTAGCTTCTGCCGGCGATGCAGGGGCCGATCCACGCGGAGGCGGAGGCCGCCGCTCCCCGCCCCATCGAACGCTCGACCTCCAGAAGGCCCGATTGCGCGATGTTCTGGACCGTGCCCTTGTAGCCCGAATGGAGGATCAGCGCCCACGGGCCGTGCCGCCGTGCCCACTCCTCCGAGGGGAGCAGGAGGACCGGGGCGCAGTCCGCGAAGCGCAGAGAGGCGTCGAGGTCGCTGCGCGTCAGCAGGATGCCGTCCGCCTCCACCTGCGCCGGCAGAGCAACCTCAGGAGCGGCCTTCAGAATTCGGACCCCATGCACCTGGCGGGGGGCGACCAGGGACCGACCTTCGTCGAGGAAGTCCGGCGCGAGGCGATCGCGGATCGCCGCGGCGCGCCCTCCCGTTTCCGCGAGCAATGGGCCGCGCATAAAGAGGCGGGCGGAGGCAAAGGAGCGGGCCGGCAGGAACTCCAGGACGTTCTGACCCTGCGGAAGGCCCAGCCGAAAGTGCTCCCGGTCGGTTGCGCGCTCCTCAAACACGGCGGGGTCCTCCGTCCTCAAGCGCTTCCTGCAGCCTGGGCCGTACCCACCCGATCAGGTAGAGGCTGCCGCAGACGAGCACGACCTCGTTCTCCCGACGGGCCAGCGCCGCTGCCTCCAGGGGCGAGGCGAAGGACCGGGGCTCATTGCGCCAGGGAATTCCCGCCGACGCGCTCAGCAGGTCCTGAGCCGGGAGGCACCGCTCCATGTCCGGCACCTCCGTGGCGTAGAGGGCTGGGGACAGCGCGCTGAGGAGCGAGAGGCACCCCCGATAGTCCTTATCCCGCATCGCCGCGTACACCACGCCTAGCCTCTTGCCCTTCCAAAGCTCCCTGGCGCTCTCGACGAGCCTTTTCACCCCGTCCAGGTTGTGCCCCCCGTCCAGGACGACCGTCGGGTCGTGGGCGATGACTTCGAGGCGCCCGGGCCATCGGGCCTCCTCGATCCCCTGCAGGATAGTCCGTTCCGCCAGCCCCGGGAACCTGTCCCGAACCTGAGCGAGGGCCAGGAGCGCCAGCGAGGCGTTCGACAGTTGGTAGCGCCCCGGCAGACGGGTGCGGACGCGGTCAAGACGGAGGAGCGGAGAGCGAAAGTCGAAGGTGCAGCCCGACTCGTCCATCAGGACGTCCTCCAACCGAACCTCCTCGGAGACGACGTGAGGCAGCGCGCCCACCCTCCCGCAGAAGGCCTTGAAGAGGGGGATCAGCGCCGGGTTGTCGCCCATGAAGCAGGCAGGAATGCAGGGCCTCACCACGGCGAACTTCTCCCCGGCGATCTCCTCCAGGGTGTTCCCCAGAAACTCCATGTGGTCCATGGAGATGGAGGCCACGACGGAACACACGACCTGCCCCAACAGGTTCGTCGCGTCCAGCCGGCCGCCCAGTCCCGCCTCGACGACTCCCACCTGCGCCCCCTCCCCTTCGGCCAGCAGGAAGGCCGCTGCCGTCACCAGTTCAAAGTAGGAGGGAGGGTCCTGCGCCAGAAGGCCATCCTCCCGCACCGGCGCAACCACCTCCCTGACGGCAGCCAGCCACTTTTCGCCCGCAATCGGTTTTCCGTCGATCAACAGGCGCTCCGCGGGGCTCTCCAGGTGGGGGCTGCTGTAGAAGGCGGTCCTGTAGCCCGCGGCCCGCAGCACCGACGCCAGGAACGCGCAGGTGGACCCCTTTCCGTTGGTGCCCACGACGTGCAGGGCCGGCCACCGATCCTGTGGACTCCCCAGGAGGTGGAGCAGCCGCCCGATCCGCTCCAGGCCGGGGCGGATCCCCTGAGAGGCCGCACCGTTCAAAATTTGTTCCATCTCCAAAAACGCCGCAGCATCCGAAGGGTTCATTGCACGATTCATCGGACCACTCCCTCGCTTCCGACAAAGGATTCCAACAAAAAAGCTCCGGGGGACTTCACTCCCCGGAGCAAACGTGAGATATCACAAATTAACGCTGGGCCGGTGGGATGGCGTAACTCTGTGGGAATCCCAGCTTCTTGAGCTGCAGGATAGCCGCATCCGCGGATTGTTTTGTATTTCCGGCCTGTACCCAGACCTTATGGAACCTCGGTCCAGAAAACACCGTCGCCTTGTACCCGGCCTTCGTCAGTTTTGCAACCGTTTCCTGCGCAATTCCCTTCGAGGAATAGGCTCCCACTTGAACGCGCCACACGGCCGTTCCCTGCTGAAGGGGCTTCTGAGGCGCGGGGGGCTTTGGCTTTTGCTGCGGGGCCGGCTTGGGCTGCGGAGGCTTGACAGGATCAGGCTTAACCTCCGCCCGGGGCTTCCTCTGCCCCTGAGGAGGTGAAGCCTCCTTCTGTTTCACCGGCGTACGGTCCACCTTCACCATGCCCGCTCCAGCGTCCTTAGAGGAAGTGGTCGCTGGGAGGGGTAATGGGGTGGGGCGGGCCGTAGTGTCGCCGTAGGGGATGACCGTAACGTCCAGGGGCAACGGGGCTTTGGGGTTGGAGAGCAACTCCGTCCCCCCGTCGGCGCTGTTCGTTCCGATCCTCGTGAGATCGGCCTGCGGAACCTCCTCCACCGTGGGAACCTCGGCATCGGTCGAAGATGTCGTCCCCGAAAGGGGCTCCTCCGCCTGCGGGGGAAGGACCTCCGAGGAGAAGGCCAGGCCATTGACAAAGAAAAGTTTCCCGGCAACCACAAGAAGGCCGATCGCCACAACTCCGACGAACGGCAGGATGATATCTCCGAAGGAGAGGATAAACCCCTTCTTCTTGATCTCCCTATGTCTTGATCGCCTCGTGATCCTTCTCTTCAACGGTGCTGCTCTCATTCCTCGCCCCTTCCGTTACTCCTTAGGGCGCCTTCTGAAGATGGCGGGCTGGTCGTAGGGCATCTTGGGCAGGCCTCGGAACGGCGCCATCTCATCCTCGCTGGGGGACTGCAGCCTGGTCTCCTCGAAGCTCCCGCGCTCCTGCCTTCCGAAGATCGTCCTCGCGTGGGACGTCTGCTGCGTTCCCTCGTTCCTGGCGGCCGGCTTTTCGGGCACTCGGTTGGAGGAGGGCGCCTTGCGCCCCAGGGCCCGTCCCTCCGGGAACCCCGTCGCAATAAGGGTCACGCGGACCTTGCCGCCCATCTTCTCGTCGATGACGTGCCCCCAGATCACCTCCGCCTCGGGGTCCGCCGTCGATTTGACGACCTCCGCCGCCTTGGACATCTCCATCAGGGTGATGTCCGGCCCCGTCGTCACGTTGAAGAGGACGCCCTTCGCCCCCTCCATGGGCACCGACATCAGCGGGGACTTGATCGCGGCGCGCGCTGCCTGCTCCGCCCGGTTGTCGCCGTCGCTCTCCCCAATCCCCATGATCGCCGTCCCGGCGTTGGACATCACCGTCCGCACGTCCGCAAAGTCCAGGTTGATGAACCCCGGCTGGGTGATCAGGTCCGTCACACCCTTGACGGCCTGGTAGAGCACCTCGTCCACCATCGCGTAGGCCTCCGTCAAGAGCATCTTCTCCGCGTTGCCCAACTGAAGCAGCCGGTCGTTCTCCACGATCAAAAGGGCGTCCACGCACTTTTTGAGGTTTTCAATGCCGCCCTGAGCCGTCTTGAATCGCTTCTGCATCTCAAAGTTGAACGGCAGGGTGACGACGCCGACCACGAGGGCCCCCGATTCCTTGGCAGCCGCAGCGATCACCGGCGCAGCTCCCGTCCCCGTGCCGCCGCCCATTCCGGCGGTCACGAAGAGCATGTGCGCGCCCTCTATGTGCTCTTTAATGCACTCCAGGGACTCCTTCGCGGCCTCCATGCCAACCTCCGGGTTCGCGCCGGCTCCAAGCCCTCCCGTCTTCTTCTCGCCAAGGATAATGTGGTTGTTCTTCGGGGCCCGGTTCAAGGCCAGCGCCTTGGCATCCGTGTTGGCGGCGATGAACTCCACGCCCTCCAGGCCGGATTCAATGATGTGGTTCAGAGCGTTGCCGCCTCCGCCGCCCACTCCAATGACGATGATATTCTCCCGCTGCTTCATCGAATCGTCGGAGAGCTCAAACATCTGTCCCTGATCCATCTGCCATCCTCCCAGCTGCTTTTACTTCGACATTCATCCGGTGCCCCGGCCTGTTGCAGGCGGCAGGAATTCTTTTCGAAATCAACAAATCCCCAGCCCCGCGCCATACACGACATCACGCTATGCGGCACACTGCATCCCATTCTATGTTAATTAGAGGACGAACTCACCCGCCGTGCCACAGGAAAAATACAGAAATTCCAGAGGAAGCGCTGATCAATCTTAAAAATGATCAAGGATCATCAAACGAAGGGGTTCCTTCAGCGCTTCCCCGAAGGTTCCCCCACGCGCTTCGTGCGGCCTCGGTGAAGTTTCTGGCGCTCATGGGGACCCGTACGGTTTATCGTCCTCAACCACTGGGCCAGTGTTGCCCTAGAAGAGGTCCTTGAATTTCCTGGCAAGCCCGCCGAGAAAGCTCCTCAGGTTTTCCGCCGTCGGCTCCGGCTTCTGGGAGTCCGTCATGGGGTCGTTCAGGTACTCGGTCGACAGGCGAACGTCCTCGGAGTTGGGCTCGACAAAGAGGTGAGAGTAGCTGTTGCGGTAGGTGTTGTAGCGCAGGAGCCCCGCCGCGCTGACGTAGGAGGTGTCCTCTCGTCCGGGCGGCATCGCGTAGATGGGGTGAGCAACGCGAACCTTCATCTGCAGGACCTCCCCAAGCATCTCCACGATGCCCGGCGTCTTGGCCACTCCACCGGACAGGATCACCCCGCCGGGGAAGAGCTGCGGACTGCAGTCCGCAAGGGCCACCCGGACGTAATCCATTAAGAGCTCCTCAATCCGGGCGCCGATCACCTGGATGGCCATGTCGATGTCGATGCCGTCCCGCCGGAGAGATTCGTCGTCCTCCATGAAGATGCGCTTTTTGACGTCTTCGGCATCCCGCAGGGAAACGCGAAGGACGGTGGCCAGGTCGCTCGTGATGTGTTCTCCCCCGATGGGGATGCTCATGATCTTGAAGGGACGACCCCCGCGATAGAGGACGAGCCCCGTCGCGCCGCCGCCGATGGAGAGCGAGATGCAGCCCATCTTCATCTCCTCCTCCATTACGGACCCCAGCGACGCGGCCAGGGGCTTCAGCACAAGCCCCTTCACCCGAATTCCCGCCCCCTCCTGAACACAGGTGAGGACGTTCTGGGTATAGGTCATGGGGACTGAAACCGTCTGAAGCATGATCTCTAGGCGTTTCCCCGTCATGTTCAGGGGTTCGTCCACGGGACGGCCATCCAGCTCATAACGCACCGGGATCGTATGGACCGAAAAGGTGTTTTTGGGGAGTTCAAGGCGGCTTTGAGCGGCCTCAATCGCCCTCATGAGGTCCGCCTCCTCGACGCGCCTCGGCTCCCGTCCGTCCAGGGCCACCATTCCCTCCGTCATCACGCTGTTCACGTCCAGCGAATTGAAGGCAACGATCGCGGAGTTGATGCGCTGGTTCGTGATGTTCTCCGCCTCCCGCAGCGCCCGCTTGACGGACTGGGTCGCCTCCTTCAGGTTGACGATGACGCCCTTGGAAAGGCCGTGAGAGGGGGAGTAGCCCATACCGATCACCTGTACAGCCTCCGGGTAGCGCGGGTCCTGCTCCGCCACAATCACGGAGATCTTCGTGGTGCCCACGCTAAGTCCGACTAAGGTATCCGACTCCCTTTGCAATTACTTCAAACTCCCTTCTTCTGGCCCGCCCGGCAAATCTCTCAACAGGATCTTGCCCTTATACGTGGCATCGATCAGGTGATTTCCGCCCTCTTTCGAGAGTTTTGAAAAGAGTTCTTCAAGCCCGACGCCCAGGTCCTGCCCCTCATATTTTTCAGGCTGTATCAAGAGCTCAAAAAGCTGTTTTTCGCGCCTGAGCTTCAGGCGAAACAGATCCGCCCCCGCCCTGCGGTCCCAGGCGATGTCCTGTACCGCACGAAACCATTCGTACCTCTGGTATTCGTCCAGGAATCCGGCGAGCGCATCCAGCGACATCGGAAAGTCAAAGACACCGGAGGGAGGCCGTTCTCCGTCCTCCTTCAGCTGGGGCAGGCGCCACGTCGGGCCCAGCCCCAAGTCAGCACTCGCCATGTGCCCCTGCGCCTCCGCGACGTTCCACATGCGCCCTTCCCGCGAAACGCACCACAGCTGGTCGTACCACCGCACCTTCAGCCACGGCGTCAGCCGCTTGATCGCGGTCGCGAACCTTCCGACCCGCGGCATCGTCGTGACCACGGACACCGGTATGTCCCGTTCCAAAAACTGCTTTAGCCCCTCCGCGTCCTTCAAAAAGTACGGCCAGAAGCGAAAACAGCGCGACGGGAACACCGACCACAGCCGCTCTTCCAAGGCAGGGTCCTGAGCGTCCACCCGGTAGCCGCTCAAGGGCATCCACGCCCTGTATTCCACGAGGCGCCAGAGGCCGCCCAGGAGCAACGACATCAAAAAAACCCTCGACCAGCGCACGCCCTTTCTCCCTAGCAGGCACTCTGTATATCAAGCCCGATCACGCGGACCTCAGGTTCGAGGCGGACCCCCGTCCTTGCAAGCACCGTCGCCTGACAAAGCTGCATCAACGACAGGACGTCGGACGCCGTCGCGCGCCCCTCGTTCACGATAAAATTCGCGTGACGCTCGGACACCCTCGCTCCTCCGACGGACATCCCCTTGCAGCCGCACCGATCGAGCAGACGCCCGGCGCTCTCGCCGGGGGGGTTCTTAAAGCTGCACCCCGCGCTGCGGGCCCCGATGGGCTGCGCGCTTCGCGCCTCACGAAAACGAGCCAGCTCCGACTCGATCCGTTCCCTTCCCGCTGGATGAAGGAGCATCCGGCAGCCCAGGAAGACCCGGCCGGCCTGAGTCAGCGAAAAGCTGCGATAGGCAGCGACGAACTCTCCCTCCTGCCACTCCCTCAAGGAGCCGTCCCGCTCAAGGGACGTCACCGCGGTCATGAACTCCCCCACGCTTCGTCCTCCGGCTCCAACGCTGCCGGCGATGGCACCACCCACCGTACCGGGGATCCCGGCGACGAACTCCAAGCCGCCGAGGCCTTGCCGCACCGCCTCGGTGAGCACGGCGGAGAGCGGATGTCCGGCCTGCGCCTCCACGACCGCCTCCCCCTCCGGCGCCCTGCGCCAGACGGCCCCGTTCCACTTTCGCATGGAGAGGACTACGCCGGGGATCAACCCATCGGCGAACAGGACGTTGCTCCCCCCTCCCAGCGCGTGAACCGAAACCCCAAAACGGGCGCTCGTCCGGCAGACGGCCTGGAGGTCCTCAAGGCGGGAGGGCTCGACGTAGTACTCTGCGCTCCCTCCAACGCCGAGCGTGGTGAGCGGCGCCAGGGGCCTCTGCCGCTCCACGGGACAGCTTAAACTTCTCTCCAGCTCATCCGCAAACATTCCCGCTCCTCATTCACAAAAGACATTATATCCTAGTCGGTCGAATCGGGGCGCAACAATCGTGCGAATCGGCCACAAACTCTCCCGTAGAACGCGGAGGTTCGCCCTGAATGCGTCATGGGTCAGCCCTTGTTCCAGTTCCCCAATCCTTCGAGGAATCGTTCGCCCACTTGAAAGACGTTTCCCGCGCCCATCGTGAGCACCAGGTCCCCATCCCGCGAAAGCGCCTGCACCGCCCTCAGCGCGTCGTCCTCGTCCCTGCAGAAGGCGATGCTCTTCCCCGCCCTCCGGAGCTTCTCGACGATCGCCTCGGCCGAGACCTGCAGGGGGGGCTCCCCCGCGCTGTAGATGGGCAGCAGGAGGATCTCGTCCGCCCCGGCCAGGGCTGCCGTCAGGGGCTCCACCAAGGCCGCCGTTCGCGTGTAGCGGTGCGGCTGGTAGAGCAGCAGGATCCGCCGGTCAGGGTATATCCCCCGAAGTGCGGCCAGCGTTGCGGCGATCTCCGTCGGGTGGTGGGCGTAGTCGTCGATGACGGTGACTCCGCCGAGGGTCCCCTTCGTCTGAAGGCGCCGCGCCGCCCCGTGAAAGTCCCTCAGGGTCGCTGCAGCCTCCTCGAAGGGGACCCCCAGGACATCTGCCGCGGCCAACGCAGCCAGCGCGTTCAGGACGTTGTGCTCCCCCGAAACGGAGAGCTCAAGGGGACCAAGGGGCGTTCCCTTGCGGCACACGCTGCAGGACATCCCCCCGGCCGCCCTGGGGACGAGGTCGAAGGCCCCCCAGTCCCAGGACCTCCCCCAGCCGTAGCGCAGGATCGGGCCCTGCACCCCCTCAAGCATCCGCTGGGCTCCCTCGTCCTCGGCGCAGACGATGAGCGGTGCCCCCGCCTTGCGCCCCGAGGCAAAGCGCGCAAAGGCCTGGACGACGTCCTCAAGGGAGGGGAAGTGGTTCACGTGGTCCCAATCGACGTTGGTGACGATGGAAACGGCGGGTCGAAAGAGCTCAAAGGAGCCGTCGCTCTCGTCCAGCTCCGCCAGAAAGAGGCGTCCCTCTCCCAGGAGGGCGCTCGTCCCCATATCCCGCATCTGAGCTCCCACGTAGAGGGTGGGGGCGAGGCCGGCGCGGGACAGGATGAGGCTGAGCATGGACGAGGTCGTCGTCTTCCCGTGCGTTCCGGCCACCCCCACGCCCGAAGCTGCGTTGAAGAGCCAGCTCAGCGCCCTGCCCCGTCCGACGGTCCGGACCCCTCGCGCTCTCGCGGCCTCAAGCTCATCGCAGGCTTCGTCGACGGCGCTGGAGTAGATCAAGAGCTGGGGGTCGAAGCGCTCGACGTGGTCGCGCGAGTGCCCCAGCATGCACTCCATCCCCAGGGCTTCCAGCTCCTGAACCGAGGCCCCTCGGCTCAGGTCGCAGCCGCTGACCTGAAACCCCATCCCGGAAAGCAGCTTCGCGAGGGACGCCATCCCCGCCCCTCCCATGCCCATGAGGTGGACCCTTTCCACTCCCTCAAGTTCTGTCACCATATCAAGAACGCCTTTCTTTACAGCTCACTTGAACGCCCGGCAATCGCCATCAAAGTCCTGCGGCCCGTGCGATCGCCACCGACGCGGCGTCCTCGCCCACAGGGACCGAAGCCCTGCCGCGCTCCAGAAGGTCCTCGATCACGCCCGCAAGGGGCAGGGCATCCCCCTCCCTCCAGAGGACGCCTCCCCCCGCCTCGACGAAAGAAAGGGCGTTGCGCGCCTGGTGCCCGTCTGCGGCCTGCATCCAGGGGACGGCCACTGTGGGGAGGCCCCACCTCAGGGCCTCCGCCAGGGTGGAGGCACCCGCACGGCAGATCAGCGCATCGCAGAGCGAGTAGAGGGGGTCCACGTCCCATCGGCGCCCGACGAAGTGGACGCCCTCTCGGACGGCTCCCACGGGAGCATCCCCCAGGAGGACGAACTCCACGGGCACAGCTCGGCCTTCAAGGGCACCCGCAGCCCTCAGCGCTTCCTTGAGCAGCGCGGCGCTGCCCAGGGAGCCGCTGATGACCCCGACGACACGGGCCCCCTCCTTGAGCGACAGGCCAAGCCGCCGCTCCGCCTCCGCACGGGACAGACGGTGCGGCGTTCTGACGGGGATCCCTGTCAGAACGTGAGGGCCATGAAGGCCCAGACACTCCTCCCATCCGGCGGCGATCACCGCCCCCAGCCTGGAGGCCAGCCGCGTCACCCGGCCCGCTACGGCGTTCTGCTCGTGGAACACCACCGGGATCCCGCGGAGGTGGCAGAGCAGGAGCGGGGCAAAGGAAACGTAGCCGCCAAACAGGAAAGCGGTCTGAGGGCGCACCTCGGCCAGGCAACGCGAAACCTCCCTGAAGGAGGAGATCAGGGCGAGGGAACGCCTCAGGACCTTCAGCGGGGACCGGACGCCGAGGGGGGACCCCTCCAGGGAAAGCCGGATGGGAGTCACGCCGGCGGCGGCGTAGATCTCCGCCTCAAGGGGCCTGGAGCCCGACAGGTAGGAAACCGCCGCGCCGCGGTGCCCCTCAAGCCACCGCCCGAAGACGAGGGCTGGAAAGATGTGCCCTCCCGTCCCACCGGCGACGATCAACACGCTCTTCGCGTCTCCCCCGTTCCTTGCACACATCAAACGCCCGCCTCCATCAGCTCTCCCGCCGCGCCTGACGTCCCGACACCTCAGGAAGCTCTTCCATCCCCAGTTCCCGACCGCGCAGCGTTCGATCGACCGCCATCAAGACCCCCACCTTTGCCCACATGAAGAGCAGCGAGCTCCCTCCGGCGCTGATGAAGGGGAGTGGAACCCCCGCCAGCGGCATCAGCTTCATCACGCCACCCAGGTTCAGGAACATGGGGCACACCACCGACGCCGCCATCCCCAGGGCGAGCAGGGAAAGAAAGGGGTCCTCGCTCCGCCGGTAGATCCGGTACGCCCTCCAGGTCCACAGCGCGTACAGCGCAAGGAGGAAGGCCGTCCCCAATAGGCCGAACTCCTCCCCTATCGCAGGAAAGACGTAGTCCGTCTGCGCCTCCGGGAGGTAGCGGTCCTCCTGCAGCCCCTTTCCGATCCCCACGCCCGTAAGGCCGCCGTTGGCAAAGGCCACGAGCCCCTGAATGATCTGAAATCCCTTGCCGGTGGGGTCGGACCATGGGTCCCAAAACGCATAAAATCGCCTCATGCGATAGGGTGCCTGCCAGATCAGGAACGCAATCAGGAAAAAAGCCAGGATGCCCCCCAGCACGGGGTACTTCCACCCCCGACTCTCCACGTGCATCAGGCAACAAACCCCGATCACCACAAGCGCCCCTCCCAGGTTGGGCTGCAGCATGAGGGGAAGCACCGAGAGGAAGATCACCAAAAGCGTCGGGCGCACAAAGGCATCAAGCCCCTCCCGGCGCGACGCCGTCATCCGATCGGCGAGAAAGATGGGCATGGTGAAGAGGAGGACCTCAAGGGGCTGAAAGTTGAAGCCCAAGAGGCTGATCCAACGGCGCGCTCCGCCGGCCCTCAGCCCCAGGCCGGGGATCAGGGTGCCCCACAGGAGCGCAAGGGACACCAACCAGAGAAGCCCACAGTGCCGACGCAATGCCTGAGGCGAAAACATGACGCAGCAGACCATGGCCGTCATTCCAAGGCCCAGAAACTGAAACTGTTTCAACGGAAGGGCGTAGGGGTTACCGCCCGTCATGCTGTTGCGCAGGGAGAGGGACGCGATCATCACCAACCCGCAGAGGCTCAGGATCATGGGGATGCCCCAGATCAGGAACGTCCCCCTCTGCCTCAGTCCCTTCCCGTCGTCGTTCGGCTTCAATTCGGCTCCTGCAGGCCGCGGACGATGGAGCAGAAGTGGTCCCCCCTCTGCCCGTAGTTCTCGTACATGTCCCAGCTGGTGCAGGCTGGGGAGAGCAGGACCGTCATCCCGGGACGGGCCAGGGCTCGGGCCTTTCCGACGGCATCCTCCATATCCTGCGCCAGGGTCACCGCCGTGAAGCCCGCTCCCTTCAGCGCCGCCGCGATCGCATCCCGCTCCTCCCCCAAGAGGACGGCGGCGTCCGCTTCCCGCAAGACACCCTTCGCAAGCTCCGCGTAATCCTCCCCCTTCCCGCGACCTCCCAGGATGACGACCTTCCGGCCGGGGAGGGCGGTCATGGCCGTCACCGAAGCGGCGATGTTCGTCCCCTTGGAGTCGTCCACGTACAGGACGCCATCGACGACTCCAGCCCGTTCACAGCGGTGGGGCAGCGGGAAGAAACCCTTCAGAAGCGTTGCCGCGTCCTCCTCCAGGCCGAGGAGGCGGAGGGCAGCCATGCTCATGGCCACGTTCTCCAGGTTGTGACCCCCAAGGAGCGTGGTCTCCGAGTACCGAAAGAGCGGCGCCTGCTCCCCCTTCAGGCGCAGCGTCGCCCCCTCCTCTCCCATGAAGATGTGTCCCGCCATCTCGTGCTCTGGCCTCTCCTCCCAGCTCAGGGTGATGACGAGCTCCTCTCCCTCGGCCTTCAGGGCCTCTACGTCGCGGTCCTGCACGATCCCCCACCCAGAAGGGGCGCGCAGCGACAGTATCTTCGCCTTCGCCGCAACGTAGGCCTCGTAGCTGCCGTGCCAGTTGAGGTGGTCCGGGGCAAGGTTGGTGACGATGGAAACGCAGGAGGAAAGCGTGTGGGCCCACTCCAGCTGAAAGCTGCTGAGCTCCAGGACCACGGCGTCGAACTCCCTGCCCGCAAAGACCGAGGCTGCCCTGCCCAGGTTCCCTCCGACGGCGACGTTGCGATGCGCAGCGTTCAACATGTGCCCGATCAGGGCGGTCACGGTGCTCTTGCCGTTGCTCCCCGTGACGCCGATCAGCTTGCCTCGAAGCTGCGGGATCACGAAGTCCAGCTCTCCAATGAGGGGCGTCCCACGCTTTCGGGCCGACAGGACCACCTCGGAGGTCGGCGGGATGCCAGAGCTGAGCAGCATGGCGTCCGCCTCAAAGGCCCGCTCCGTGTGCCCGTTCTCCTCCCAGGCGATCCCGTTCCGTGAGAAGAGCTCCGCGACCTCTGCGGACACCCCCTTTTGTTCCGTCACGAAGACCCGCGCCCCGATGCGGGCAGCCAGCAGCGCAAGCTCCCGCCCGCTCACCCCGGCGCCCACGACCGTCAGGCGCTTGCCCTTCCAATCGGAAGAATCCTGCAATTGCTGCAACTGATTATCCATCACGACAGAAAATTCACCTCTCGTGCGCCGCGCTGCCGCGGCATCAAAAAACAATCGAAAACCGCTCTTCTTTCGGCAAATCCTCCGGAGCGGCTCGTTTTGCAACCCTGCCGGCAGCCGCTAACCCTCGCCCCCGATGCAGAGCAGGAGCAGCGAAAGCCACGCGGTTCCGACGGCCTGAACGAGCCAGAAGCGCGTCGTCACGAGGCTCTCATCCCAACCCATCCGCTGAAAATGGTGGTGGAGGGGCGCCATCAGGAACACGCGCCGGTTCAGTTTGCGGATCGTGAAGATCTGGATGGCCGACGTGAGCATCTCGATCCCAAACAGGAACCCCACCGGGAGCAGGGCCAGCAGCCGACCGTTCGTCACGCAGAGCCCGGCCAGAGCGCCGCCGAGAAAGTGCGCCCCCGTGTCCCCCATGAACGTGCGCGCCGGGCGCAGGTTGAAGAACATGAAGCCGGCGGTCATGAAGAACAGCATGGACACCGTCGCGACGTTGAACTCGGACGCCGGGATCAGAAGGGGCAGGGCCGCCAGGGAGATCATCGTACACCCTCCCGCCAGGCCGTCGAGGCCGTCCGTTATGTTGACCGCGTTCAGCATCCCCACGCACCCGATGAAGATCAGGGGGGCCAGGAGCGGCCAACCGAGGTCGAGTCCCGGCCAAAGGCCCGCGCGTCCCGTCAGAAAGACCAACAGGACCCACAGGCCGCAGACGACGAGCTGTACCTTGAGCTTCGTCATGCTGCGTAAGCCCTCGCTGGAACGGCTGAAGAACTTCAACCCGTCGTCCAGGAGGCCAATAAAACCTCCCGCCAGGGGAAGGGACCAGAAAGTCAGCGACTCGACGCCCCAGGTCAAGGCCAGGCCCAGCAGTGCCAACACCAAGAACACCGCGCCGCCCATCGACGGCGTAGCGGCCTTGACCTCCACGTCGATGCCCACCCCGTAGCTCTTCTGCGCCTGCGTCAGACTGACGCGCCGCTGAATGTGAAGCCAGACGTACTGCAGAACGAGGCTGAGGCAGAAGAAGGCCATCCCCCACAAGGCCGCCCGCGTCATGAGGCGGCTCCCCCATGCTCCACAGCGAGGCTCTGCACGACGTTCTGAAGGCCGAGGCTGTTCGACCCCTTGACCAGGAGGCCCGTCCACGACGTCCCGGCGGCGATCTGGAGCGCTTCCTGCCAATCCCGAACGAAAGCGAACCCCGGACGCTCCGACAGCGCGCTCCTCCAGGCGTCCCCCACCAGGACCACGCTCTCCAAACCATTCAAAAGGGGCTCCAGCGCTCGGTGATAGTGGAGCGTTTCCCGTCCCATCTCCCGCATCTCTCCCAGGATCGCCATCTTTCCCTCGACCTGCAGTCCCCCAAAGGTCGCTAAAGACGCCCGCATCGACGCGGGGTTCGCGTTGTAGGCGTCGTCCACCAAAAACCTCCTGCCGCCGTCCAGCGACAGTATCCTGCCCCGCCCCTCAAGGGGCTGAAAGCCCCTCAACGCCTCCGCGCACTCCGCAAGCTCGATCCCCTTGAGCCCGCCGAACGCCGCGGCAAAGGCGAGGGGCAGCGCGAGGTGCGTCCCCCAGACCCCGGCGCTGAAGCGCGCCGTCGCCCCGTCCCGGTTTCTCAGGTGAAAGGTGAGCTCCGGCCGATTGCCCCGCATCTCAAAACGGGGGGCCTCGATGCAACAATCGGCTCCGTCGCCTCCTATCGAGAGCGTTTCCGCCATCCCCCCCACGCCCAAGGCCGCACCGCGCAGGGGAAGGCAGTCGAAGTTGTAGAGGAAACGCCTCAGCCGCGGGGAGCGGACGATCTCCATTTTACCCCTAAGCACCCCTTCCAGGGAACCGAATCCCTCAAGGTGAACGGGAGCCACTTGAGTGATCGCGGCCGAGGTCGGCGGAAAGAGGTTCGTCAATTCCAGGATCTCCCCCGGCTTGTTGGCGCCAAACTCCAGGAGCAGCACCTCCGCGTCCTGCGGCATGGCGAGGACCGTGCAGGCGCACCCGATCCTCGTGTTCAGGCTGCGGGTAGCGGCGTGCAACCTGAATCGCCCTCTCAGCACCTGCTGGAGGGCTGCGCGGGTGGTGGTCTTTCCCACGCTCCCCGTGACGGCGACCACCTCAGGGACCTCCAGGTGCCTCAGGTAGGCCGAGGCCAGCCGGGCCAGGTCCTGCTCCGGCTCCTCCAACTCAACGCAGGGAACGGACAGCTCGTCGGGCCTCTTCCCCCGGCGGACGACGATCAGCCCCGCCCCCCGCTCCAGGGCCTGGGGGACGTACCGGTGGCCGTCCACGCGCTCTCCCTCCAGGGCGACGAAGGCCCCACCGGGCTCCACGCAGCGGCTGTCCGTCGCGACGTGGGCCGGGAAGGGGCGGCCTGCGGCCTCCTCCGGCAGGGACTTGCCGATGAGGGCGAACATCTCCCCAAGCGACGGCCTCTCCTTCAACGACTTCAACGACTTCAACGACGGACGCCCCCTCTCAAGCCCGAAGCCACGCCTGCACCGTTTCAGCGTCGTTGTAGGGCGTCCTCTTGCCGCACCTCTCCAGGTATCGCTCCGGCCCCTTCCCCGACACCGTCAGGACGTCGCCCCCCGACAACCGTTCAAGTCCGCGGCGCACCGCCTCCCCGCGGTCCAGGATCACCTCGTGGGACGCTCCGTCCCGAACCTCTGCGATCCCCGCCTCGATCTCGCCCGCGATCTTTGCGGGGTCCTCGTCCCGCGGGTTGTCCATCGTCACGATCACGTGGTCCGCCAGCTCGCCTGCGACGCGGCCCAGGGCGGGGCGGTTTAAGGGGTAACGCCCGCCGCCGTGTCCGAAGACCGATATCACCCGCCCCTTCGTCAGGGCTCGCACCGTGGTCAGGAGGCTCTTGAGGGCGGCCGGAGTGTGCGCGAAGTCGACGAAGCAGCAGGCCCCGTTGGGCAGCACGTAGCGTTCAAGGCGCCCCGGTACCTGCGGGGTGAGGGCGACCCCGCGGACGATGGCCTCATCGCTGACCCGGCCGCGCAGAGCCGTGACCGCGCAGAGGACGTTCCAGACGTTAAACTCCCCGGACAGGGGGCTCATCAAATCCAGCGGACTCAAGCCGCGCATCTCCACGCGCATCTCCGTCCCCTGGAGGGAGGTGCTCCACCGGCTCACGCGGGCAAACGTGTCCTCCGCCGCCATGGAGAAGCCCCTGAGGTGCTCCGGCGCCTCCTCCAGGAGCCGCCGCCCGTAGGGGTCGTCCCCGTTGACCGCCCCCAGGAAACCGGGCTTCACATATCGGGTGAACAGCAGGCGCTTGGCCTGAAAGTAGTCCTCCATCTCCTTGTGAAAGTCGAGGTGCTCCGGGTTGAGATTGGTGAAAATAGGGACGTCGTAGCTCGCGCCCCGCAGCCGTCCCAGGGTGAGCCCGTGGGACGAGGTCTCCATGACGCAGGCCGCGCACCGGTTCCGTACCATGTCCGCAAGCCGGCGCTGGACGACGCAGCTCTCCGGCGTCGTGCGGGTCGCATCGCGCTCCACAGCGCCGTCGCTCTCCACGATGGTCCCCAAAAGCCCCGTTCGGATGCCCGCCGCCTGCAGGATGCTGCGCAAAATGTAGGTCGTCGTGGTCTTGCCGTTGGTTCCCGTCACGCCGACCATCAGGAGCTTCTCCGCGGGCCTGTCGTAGACGGCTGCCGCAGCGTCCCCCATGACGTCTCGCACCGACGGGACGACGATCGCGGGCAGGCCGACGCCAGGGTCCCGTTCGCAGAGCAGGGCCAGGGCCCCTCGTTCCCTGGCCTCCGCAGCGTAGTCGTGGCCGTCGCTTTTCTCACCGCGGATACAGCAGAAGAGGGTGCCCTCGCTCACCTGGCGACTGTCCGACGCCACGTCGCCGATCGACGGGTCCTCCGCTGCGTTTCTGACTTCAAGGGACGGCGTCCGCCCTCGAATCGCGGCGAGGACCTCGGATAGTTTTATGCTCATAGGGACCCCTTCCTTTGTGCGTAATATTCGAGTTCCGCCATCTCCTCGACGATGGCCCGAAAGGGAGGCGCCGCAAGCTCGCCGCCGTAGTAGCGTCCCCCGGTCGGCTCCCCGATGACGAGGAGCATGAGGTACTTCGGGTCCTCGTAGGGCCAGAAGCCGATGAAGGAGGCCACGTACCGGTGGCGGCTGTACTTTCCGCCCTCCGGCACCTGAGCGGTGCCCGTCTTCCCCGCCAGCCGGGTGACCTTCGTTTCGGCCCTCTTGCCGGTGCCCTCGACGACGGCGTCCCGCATCGCCTTTCGCAGCCACCTTGCGGTCTCCGGCGTCAGCACCTCGCGCAGAACGAGGGGCGAGCCCTCGTAGACCGTTTCCCCTACGGCGTTGGTCGCCTTCTTCACGATGTAGGGGCTCATCAGCCTGCCGCCGTTGACGATGGCGGCCGTCGCATTGATCAGCTGCAGCGGGGTCACCGCCAGCCCCTGGCCGATCGCGATGTTGGCGGGCACGACGCCGCGCCACTGTTCTGGAAAGGGGACGATGCCCTCCGCCGCCGCCGGCAGTTCGATGTCGCTCTCCTGCCCGAACCCCATGGCCCTGAGGTTCTCGTACATCTTCGCCTTCTCCGCCCGAATCCCGATCTGCGCCATGCCCACGTTGGAGGACTTGATGATCAGGTGGGCGGTGTCGATCCTCCCCATGGCCTTGGAAGCGGCCTCGGCCACGTACCCGTCCGCCACCTTCAGCCGCGCCGGGCAGTTGAACGTCTCGTTCGTCCGGGCCCAGCCGTTCTCCAGCGCGATCCCCATGACGAGCGGCTTGAGGGTGGACCCCGGCTCGTAGCCCCGACTGATCGCGTTGTTCGCGAGGACCTCCGGAGCCAGGCTCCTTCGATCGCCCGGGTCGAAGGGAGGCCAGCTGGCCATGGAGAGGATCGCCCCCGTCCACGGGTCCATGCAGACGGCAGCCGCCCATTTGGCGCCGTTGTCCTTCGCCGTCTTGAAGAGGTGCTTCTCGACGACGTACTGCATCCTGCTGTCAACGGTCAGGGTCACCACGGGCGTCGTGCGCCTTTGCCTCGATACGTCGTTGACGAGGACGGCGGACTGAGCGCCCGGCCGGCGGACCAGGATGCGGTACCCCGGCGGGTTGTAGAGCGTGGAGTCCCAGGCCTGCTCGATCCCCGCAAGCCCCCGGTTGTCGATGTCGCAAAAACCCAGAACGTGAGCCAGGAGGGACTGGTTGGGATACCTTCGGTCCTGCTCTCCGATGTCGAGCAGCGCCCTCAGGTTGAGCGCCCGCAGTTCCGCCCCCTCTTTCGGGGACACCTTTCGGCGCAGCCACATGAATTGAGAATCCCCCGCCTGTGCCAGCCGCGACAGGAGGTCCTCGGACAGCGCCCCCTGCAACGTCAGCGCCTCCTCGGAGGTGAGCAGGCTGGGGTCCACGGCAAAACTCGACACGGGCTCGGAGATCACGAGGGCGTTCTCCCGTTCGTCTTGGATGATCCCCCGGTCCGCCCGCATGGGGACTCGCCGCCAGTATTGGTGCTGGGACTGCTGGATGATGCGCGGGTTCGGGAAACAGTGACGCTCGATCAGCGTCCCTCCCATCAGAAGGTACAGGACGGCGAACGGGAACCAGGGGCTGATCAGATGCCGTTTCCGCAACGTTCTTCCACCTTGGAGGCTAGGACTCGCGCAGGACGGCCCCGCGTCACCGTCGCTCCCCGCCCCAGAGCCAGGCCAAGCTGGCGCGCCACCCGGCGTCGTCGGGACCGGGCGCGAGCCTTCCCGCGGCGGCCAGCCGTTCCTGAGGCCCGACCGACAACGCCTCGACCCGCAGCACCTTCTGCATCCCCAGGCGCTCCTTGCAGTAGGTGTAGATATTGATCGGAGCGACGAGAGCAGACAGTTCCTGCTGCAGCCGAGTTTCCTCCGCAACGTACTGCTGTATGGATTCGTTGATGGAATCGAGTTGATAGGCCAGGCGCGCCGCGTGGAAGCGCAGGAAACCAAGAAGGGCGATGAGGAGGAGCCCTCCTCCCGCCCACAGGATCAACGCGATCCCTCGCCTCGAAGAACGATCCCTTACCTTCTGCATACGAGATTCCGCCCCACTTTCATCCCTGTATCGTCTGCGGTCAACGTCCCTGGCCCGCTCTCCACGCGCTCGGGCTGCGTCCACCGCACTCATCTTCCCTGAATCGACTCGTAAGCCGGACGTTCCCTGCGGCGGGAAACTACCCGCCCCGCAAAAAGCGAAAGGCCCGAAGCTTTGCGCTCCTCGACCGGTAGTTGCGCGCCCGCTCCTCCTCTTGGGGCAGGAGCGGATGCCGCGTCAGTGCGCGGCCCAGCCCCTCCTCCTTCTCCCAGCTCCGAAAGCGGCGCTTCACGATCCGGTCCTCCAGCGAGTGGTAGGACACCACCACCGCCACGCATCCCTCTCCCGCCAAAGCCGGCAGGGCCGCCAGCATGGACTCGATCGCCGAAAGCTCGTCGTTCACGAAGATGCGCAGCGCCTGAAACACCCTCCGCGCGGGATGGGTCCCCATCTTCCTTTGAACGGGGGCCGGCAGGACCTCCCGGATCAGGGCCACCAGCTCCCCCGTCGTCTCAAGCCGCAGCCCCCTGGCCCGACGCTGGATCACGCCGGCGGCAATGCGGCGGGAGTGACGCTCATCGCCGTACTCCCAGAAGATCCGCGCCAACTCGTCGGCGCTCAGGCCGTTCAGCACCTCCGCGGCGCTGGGGGCTCCTCCGCCTGGGTCCATCCTCATGTCCAGCGGGCCGTCCTGCTGAAACGAGAAGCCCCGCGCAGCCTCCGTCAGCTGCAGGTTGGAGACGCCGAGGTCGAACACGAACGCATCGAAGGGCGCCTCCCCGCCCAACGCCCCTGCGATGTCCCCAAAGTTGGCGTGTACGGCGCAAAAGCGCGGCGCAAAAGCGGCCAGGCGCTCCTGCGCCAGGCGCAGCGCATCCGGGTCGCGGTCCACCCCCCAGACCCGCCCATCGGGGAAGGCCCGGAGGATCGCCTCCGAATAGCCGCCCAGCCCCAGGGTGCCGTCCACGATTCGCGGCGCCCTGCGCAGCCCCTCGCTCAGGAAGGAAAGGACCTCCGACAACAGGACCGGCTCATGCGTCTCCATTCATTTCCCCTCCCGCGAGCTCCTGCAGAGCGTCAAACCCCGCCTGGCAGTACTCCGCCCAGGCGGTGCGATCCCAGACCTCCGCGTGGTCGTTCACGCCGTTGACCACCAGTTCCTGCCGGATCCCGGCGTAGTCGCGCAGCACCGCCGGCAGCAGGATTCGCCCTGCCCCATCCGGGGCCAGATCGTGGGCGCTCGCCAGCACGATCCGCTGAAGCCGGCGGGCCTTGGCGCTGCTCATGAAGGACTCCGCATCCATCCACCGAATGAGCCTTTCCCACTCCGCTTGAGAATAGAGGGAGACGCAGCGCTCCATCCCGAAGGCCGCGATCACCGTCTCGCCCAGTTCATCCCGAAACTTCGCAGGAAGCACCAAGCGGGACTTTGCATCCAGGCGATGTTCAAAGGTCCCCATCAGCACCCTGGACCGTCTCCTTCCCCTCGACGTTTCTCCCTCTTTCTACCACTACGCACCACTTTATTACACTCAGGACCACTTTATCACGTAGTTGAAATAACTTAAGAGCCCTAAGGCTTAATAATGCTAATTCCAAAGTCCCCTTCGGGGAAGGAGGCCTCATTGTGAACGCGGCCGCGGCCTTTGCCCCGCGACGACCGCAGAGCCCGCAAAACCGAGGACGTGGTATACTTACGTCACGGGAAGAAGATTTCTTTTTGGGGGTACGGCTTGTGAATTGGTCAACGTTGCTGCGCGTCGCCGGGGGGGTCGGGCTGTTCCTTTACGGCATCAAGCTCATGAGCGAAGCCCTTCAGTTCATCGCGGGCGACCGAATGCGCCACCTGATAGGGACCCTGACGAAGACGCCCCTCCGGGGGATATTCGTCGGCATCCTCGTCACGATCCTGATCCAGAGCAGCAGCGGAACCACGGTGATGACCGTCAGTTTCGTCAACGCGGGGCTGATGACCCTGAAGCAGGCCATCGGCATCATCATGGGGGCCAACATCGGGACGACGATCACCGCCCAGATCATCGCCTTCAGCATCCAGGACATGGCGCTGCCCTTCGTCGCCGTCGGCGTGGCGATGGTCATCTTCGGGCGAACCAAAAAACTGCGCTACTTCGGCAACGGCGTCGTCGGCCTGGGGCTCCTCTTCATGGGGATGCAGACGATGGAGGCCGCCACCTCCTTCATGGCGTCGCGGGGGGACCTGCTCCTGTCCCTCAGCCGCAGTCCCATCCTGGGCGTGGCTGCAGGCGCGCTCATCACCATGATCGTCCAGTCGAGCGCCGCCACCATCGGCCTGACCATGGCCATGGCCTCCCAGGGGCTCATCGGCATCGACGCGGCCATCCCCATCATCCTGGGCGACAACATCGGCACCACCATCACGGCCGTCTTGGCGTCCATCGGGACGAACCGCTCCGCCAAGCAGGCGGCGGCGGCCCACGTGCTCTTCAACTTCCTGGGCGTCGTCATCTTCCTCCTCTTTCTGCCGCTCTACAGGGCTCTGGTCCTCCGCTCCGCCTCGGACGTGGGACGCCAGATTGCGAACGCGCACACCATCTTCAACGTCGTCAACACCTTCCTGTTCTTTCCCTTCGTCTCCGTCTTCGCCCGCATGATCGAAAGGGTCATCCCCGAGCAGGGCGCCAATCACGCGGGGCACGCCCTCTACCTGGACCCCAAGCTCATCGCCGCCTCCGCCACGGCGGCGGTCGAGGCGGTCAAGGACGAGCTTCTGCGCATGGGGAGCATCGCGCAGGGGATGCTTGCCATCGCGCGGAACGCCTACGTGCCGGGCGCCCGCGTCGCCGAGCTGACCGAGGAGTTCGCCTCCAGGGAGAGGCAGGTCAACGCGATCAACCGGGCCGTCGCCTCCTACGCCTCTGAGATCTGGCAGAAGGGCGTGTCCGCCGACATCTCCACCGTCCTGGGGTGCTACGTCAACGCGGCCGCGGACCTCGAGCGCATCGGCGACCACGTGGAGAACCTGATGGAGCTGGCGGAGCTGTTGAACGGCTACCTCTCGCAGTCCGCCCTGACGGAGTTCGGGAGCATGCTGGACACGGCCGATCTGGCCCTCTCCACGGCCCTCTCCTCCATCAAAAACGAGGACGTCTCCCAGGCGGATCGCGTCATCAACGACCTTGAGAACCGAATCGACGATCAGGAGAGGCAGTACCGCAAAAATCACATCGAGCGCCTGAACCGCGGCCTGTGTGACCCGGAAAGGGGCGTGGACTTCATCGACCTCCTCGGCAACCTGGAGCGCATCGGGGATCACAGCCACAACATCGCCTACTACACCCACGACATCGTCAAACTCTCGGCCGCCCCCGTCCATCCGGCCCAGTACGCCGGCTCTACGCTGTCCTGAACCATGCTGAAGGCATTCCCTGTCAAGAAGGTCCTGCTGTCCCTGGGGCTCTTCCTGCTGGCCGGAGCGGCGGCCCTTGCCGCGCTCTGGCAGAGCATCCCCCTCGACCTGCAGCGCTTCGACTCCCCCAGCGCCTCCCCCGCGCTCTTCGACTGCGAGGGGAAACTCTTTCACCTTCGCCTCTCGTCCGAATCGGAGTGGCGCCTCCCCATCCCCCTCGCTGAGATGGGACCATGGCTTCCCCGCATCGCCGTGGGGGTCGAGGACGGACGATTCTACAGCCATCGGGGCATCGACCTGATGGCCATCGCGCGGGCGGCCGCCCAGAACGCGATGGCGCGCCGGGTCGTCTCGGGCGCGTCCACCATCACGAGCCAGCTCATTCGCCTTGCCGTCTCGGAGCGCGAGACCGCGGAGGGGGCCTCCAGCCTAGTGCGCCGGCCCCGCACCCTCGCCACGAAGGTGAGGGAGTTCATCCTGGCGCTGAAGCTGGAGCGCGTCCTCTCCAAGGAACAGATCCTCGAGCGCTACCTCAACCTCGCCCCCTTCGGCGGGAACATCCGGGGCGTTCAGGCGGCGTCCCTGATCTACTTCGGGAAGCCCGCCTTCAGGCTCTCCCCCAGCGAGGCATGTCTCATGATCGGCATGTTGAAGGGTCCGACGCTCTACCGCCCCGACACGAGGCCCGCGGCCGCGCGGGAGCGGAGGGACGCCATCATCCGCCTCATGGAGCGGAAGGGGGTGTTCACCAGGGAGGCGGCGGAACGCGCCCTCCTGGAGGAGCTGCCCCGGAGCCGGACGGCGCCGCCGCTTCGGGCCTGGCACTTCGCGGAGATGGTCCTCGGCAGCCGGCCGGGAATGGAGGGAAGCGTCGTGACCTCCCTGAGGCTGGACCTTCAGACGCGGCTCGAGTCCATCCTGAAACAGGCAACCCGCGAGCTTCCCCAGGACATCACGCTGGCCGCCGGCGTCGTGGAGAACAGCACTGCACGCCTCGTCGCCTGGGTCGGCAACGCCCGGTTCGGCGGCAGGGGTACGGGAGCCTGGGTGGACTGCGGGCTGGGGCTCCGCTCCCCCGGCTCGACCCTGAAGCCCTTTGCCTACCTCTCAGCCATCGACCAGGGGCTCCTGACCCCTGCCTCTCTCCTGGCGGACTCCGCCATGGCCTTTTCGGGACGCGCACCGCGCAACTTCGACCTGCACTACCGCGGGGCCGTGAGCGTTCGGACGGCCCTCTCCGAGTCCCTCAACGCCTCAGCCGTCCGGGTTCTGAGGATGGCGGGCCCTAATCGCGTCCTGCATCTGATGCGGGAGGCCGGGCTGCGACACCTGTCGCAGTCTGCCGCGCACTACGGCGACTCCCTCATCCTGGGCGGCTGTGACGTCACCCTCATGGAGGAGCTGGAGGCCTTCACGGCCCTGGCATCGCTGGGACGGCACCGTTCCCTCTCCCTGCTGAAGGACGACGCTCAGGTTCCGGAGACGCGCATCGCGTCGGAGGCAGCCTGTTGGATCGTCTGTGACATCCTCAACCATCGCGGGCCTCTCTCCACCCTCCCCAAGGGGACCCTGGGGGTGCGATGGCAGGCGGCCCTGAAGACGGGGACCTCCTACGGCCTGCGGGACGCCTGGACCGCCGCCTGGACCCCAGACTTTACGACCGTGGTCTGGATCGGCAGGCCCACCGGGGAGTCCTGGCCGGGGCTTGTCGGCATCAGGGCAGCAGCCCCCGTCGCCATGCGCATCCTGCGGGCCGTTTCCCCTAACTCCGGGTGGTACGACAAACCCGACGCCCTGGCGCTGCGCAGGGTCTGCTCGCTCTCGGGCCAGCCCCCAACGGCGGCCTGTCCCTCCACTCAGCTCGACTGGTTCATCGAGTCCGTCACGCGCACCGTCCCCTGCCCCCTTCACACCATCAAGGCAGGGCAGACAGCCCTCCTCCTCCCGCCGGAACTCAGCGCTCCGGACACGCCGCTCAGCCGCATCAAGCGGAGCGCCGAGCTGAAGATCGTTTCGCCCATCTCTGGCGCCACCTACTTTACCGCTCCATTCGACCGCGAAAGGCGGATCCCCATGAGGGCAGAGGGAGGGGTTGAGCGCGTCCATTGGTATTTGGACGGGCAGTACATGGGTTCTTCAAATCCCCGAGAGACGTTCTTCCACGGCGTTCCGGACGGACGACACGTGATCGGAGCCGCGGACGAGGCGGGACGAAGCAGCGTGACGGAGGTTTCTGTCGTGACCCCAGGAAAAAGACAAAACGCGCCGGCGCCACGGCTGAATTAGCTCGCAAACACGAACCGGGACGCTGACGCGGCACTCGCGTTAGATCGCATTAGAAAGCGCGCAGCGCGCTGGAGTAATCTACATTTTTAAGGAGGTCTTTACATGAAAGACAGGGAAAGAACGCACAAGGAAGTCGGTTTGGTCGGCGCAGTCCTCATCCTCCTGATGATCCTCTTCATCATG
>NZ_DBHLDX010000002.1:0-55125 GCF_057312375.1 Fretibacterium sp. | reverse complement strand
GGAAGTCGGTTTGGTCGGCGCAGTCCTCATCCTCCTGATGATCCTCTTCATCATGGTGATGGGCAAGCTGGTGTTGAACTTCGACACGGGAATGCTGGTGCTGATCGTTGCAATGGCCACGACCATCGTCTACGTCGGCGTCTATCGCTTCACTTGGGACTTCATGTTCAAGGAAGGCGTCATCCCCATGGTGGCGCGGGCCTCGGGAGCAATCCTGATCCTTCTGATCGTCGGGCCCATGATCGCCATCTGGATGGCGGCCGGGACGGTCCCCTACATGATCAACTTCGGGCTCTCCATCCTGAAGCCTCAGACCTTCCTGGTCTCGGCCTGCCTTGTCTGCGCCATCTCCTCCGTGCTGACGGGAACCTCCTGGGGCTCGGCGGCCACCTTCGGCGTGGCCTTCATGGGCATCGGACACGGCCTGGGCATCTCCCCCGCCGCCACGGCGGGCGCCATCATCGCGGGCAGCTACTTCGGCGACAAGGTCAGCCCCATCTCCGACACGACGGTGCTGGCAGCGGCCACCGCGGAGACCGACGTCGTCGCTCACATCCGGTCCATGCTGTGGACCACCGTCCCCGCGTTCTGCATCGGCCTCGCCGTCTACGCCTGGGCCGGTTCCAGCGCTGCGGACACCATGGACATGACCCGCATCAACGAGATCGTCCACGCCATCGACGGCTCCTACAAACTTACTCCCCTCGTCCTGCTCCCTGCCGTGCTCCTTCTGATCCTGGCCTTCATGGGCTTTCCGACGATCCCCGTCCTCTGGGCCTCCATGGCCTCGGCCGTGCCGCTGGCGATGATGCAGGGACACGGGCTGTCGGATATCGTCAAGATCATGGCGAGCGGCCCCAAGGCGGCCACAGGCCTGGAGGTCGTCGACAAGCTCCTGAGCCGCGGAGGGCTCTCCTTCATGTCCTCCTCCGTGACCGTCGTGTTCTTCGCCTACATCTTCGCGGGACAGCTGGAGTGCACGGGCACCATCCGGGTCGTGACCTCGGCCATGAAGGAGCGCTTCATCCGGAGCAGCGTTGGACGCCTCGTGTTCTCCACCTCCCTGACGGGGATCATCACGGCCCTCGGCACGGGGAACTCCTACCTCAGCATCATCATGCCGGGAACCATGTACCGGGACCTCTTCGACGACTTCGGCATCCAGCGCCGCGTCCTGTCCCGCACCCTTGAGGATTCGGGCACCGTGTTCGTGCCCCTGATCCCCTGGTCCGCGGCGGGCGTCTACATGTACGGGCTCTTCAACGTCCCCGTGCTGGAGTACGTCCCCTGGGCCGTGATGTGCTATTGCGGGTTCCTGCTGGCCTGGCTCTACGCGTTCTGCGGCTTCGCCATCTTCAGGACGGAGCCGAAGGACGGATCTCAGGCCAGGGGACCTGAGGCCACACTCTGATGCCGCGCAGGACGGGGACGCTCAGATGACGCACCCACTGCTGCTGAAGCACGTAGACCTCTACGCCCCGGAGCACGTCGGGGTCAGGGACCTCCTGATCCTTGGCGGACGGGTGGCCGCGGCGGAAGCGGACCTCACCGTCAACGTGCCGGACCTTGAGACGATCGACGCCCGCGGGGCCATCGCGGCGCCGGGCATCGTGGACCACCACAACCATTTCGGCGGCGCAGGGGGCGAGGGGGGCTTCAACTTCCGGACCCCGCCGGCTCAGCTCTCCACCTTCGTGAAGGCGGGGATCACGACCGCCGTCGGGCTCCTGGGCACCGACGGCTACAGCCGTTCCCTGACGGAGCTGCTGGCCAAGGCGCGCGCCCTCGAAATCGAAGGCCTGAGCACGTGGATCTACACCGGCGCCTACCAGCTTCCGGGGCCGACCATCACCGGCAGGACGGGCACGGACATCGCCTGGATCGACAAGGTGATCGGCTGCAAGATGGCCCTCTCCGACCACCGTTCCTCCCACCCCTCCCCGGAGGCGATACGGGCCCTGGTCTCCGACGTGCGGGTCGCGGGGATGCTCTCCGGGAAGCGGGGGGTCGTCTGCGTCCACATGGGAAGCGAGGGGACGGGGCTCAATCCCCTGCGGGAGGCCGTCAGGGGGACGGACGTCCCTCTCACCCAGTTCATGCCGACCCACGTGAGCCGCTGCCAGGAGCTCCTGGCCGATGCGGTCCGCTGGGTCCAGGAGGGGGGAGCCGCAGACCTCACCGCCGACGAGAAGACGCCGGACGCCGTCGCCCAATTCGCCTCCGAGGGGTGCGACCTGTCGCGCGTCTGCTTCAGCTCGGACGGCAACGGCAGCATGCCCCGCTTCGACAGCGCAGGGAACTTCGCGGGGATGGGCGTCGGGGACCCGGCCTCCATCCTGCGCGCCGCGGCGGCCTGCCGGGAGCGGTCCGCCGCCCCGCTCGAAAGGGTCTTCGCCTTCATGAGCGCCAACCCGGCGGCCCTCCTGGGCCTGCCCCGCAAGGGACGGCTTGAGAAGGGCCAGGACGGCGACGTGATGCTCCTCGACGAGGACCTGCGGCTGAGGACCCTCGTCGGGCGAGGGCGAGTGATGATGCGGGACGGCGAGGTGCTGGCCCGCGGGACCTTTGAGCCCCAGGAAGGGTAACGAACGGGGGAGGGCCTGATGCCCTCCCCCGCGCTTTTTTGCTTTTTCCCGCTCAGCGAAGCGGCTATTTGCCGCCCGTCATCATCAGGGCAAAGACCTTGGCGTTGTTGACGATGTACGGAATCTCCGTGAACTCGTCCGGCTGGTGCGCGACGCCGCCGCACTCCTGGGCCCAGACGGCCGCGGGGATGCCGTTGCGGCGGAACACGGCGGCGAAGGTGCCGCCCCCGATGCCCCCCGTCCTCGGCTTCAGGTGCAGGACCTCCTGAACCGCCCCGGAGATCAGGCGGACGATGTCGCTCGACTCGTCCGTCGGCTTGGCCGCGTCGCTGCGGTTGACGTTGAGCTCGATCTTGGCACCGGTTCGGGCCTCCACGTCCTTACGCACCTTCTCCACCACCTCAAAGGCCCGGTCCAGGTCCACCGACGGCAGGACGCGGCAGTCGAACTCGAACTCTTCGCGTCCCGGCACGGTGTTCGTGTTGGGCACGTTGGCGAAGCGGCGCGTGGGCTCAAAGGTGGACACGGGCGGCTCGAATCGGGCGTCCTCCTCAGGGAAGGCCTTGTGCAGGGCCTCATCGACCTCCACCGCCAAAAGGTTGGCCACACGGCAGGCGTTCAGCCCCTTGTCGGGGATCGCAGCGTGGGTCTGATGGCCCAGCACCGTAAAGCTCAGTTTCCACCCTGCCTTCTCCGCGATCTCGATGAAGTCACCCGCATCGTTGCCGCTGTCCGGCGCGATGACGAGGTCGTCCTCGCGGAACAGGTCGCCTCGCTCGAACAGCGGGATCAGGCCATGGTGACTCCCCATCTCCTCGTCGCAGACAAAGGCGAGGTACACCGTGTACTCCGGCTCCACGCCGGCGTTGACCAGGGCCTTCAGCGCAAAGAGCGACGCGATGAGCGCCATCCCGTTGTCGCTGACGCCGCGACCATAGAGGCGCGAGCCCCGGACCTCCGGCTTGAAGGGGTCCAGAGACCAGACGGCGCGGTCCCCCTCCGGCACGATGTCCATGTGTGAGAGGATGCAGAGGCGGCGCTTCTGCCGTCCCGGCCACTCCAGAAAGAGGGAGGGGCGGTTGCCCGTGGGCGACTTGGGGTCGTCCACGAACTCCCAGCGGACCTTCCCCAGTCCCAGTTCCGCGACCAGCTTCTCGATTTCCTGCGCCTTGGGCTCCTCGCCCGTCCCCCCGTTGTGGGGGGAAACGGCGGGGATCCGACAGATGCGGCTCAGGGCCGCAACCATGTCGTCCCTGAGCCGCTCGACTTCCGTTAAAACCTTGTCGTTCACCAGAAAACTCCTCCCAAAAAGACGCCTACAGGAAGAGCCCGCGCAGCTCCACCACGTCGGCGACGCGCTGGATGGCGGCCATGGTGGCTGCACGGCGCATCGTGACCTTCTTGGCCTCCGCGTAGTCCCAAACGCGCTTGAAGTTGTCCTTCATGATGTGGATCAGGCGGGTGTTGTACTCGTCGGCGGTCCAGAAGAAGCCCTGAAGGTTCTGGGCCCACTCGAAGTAGGAGCCGATGACGCCGCCCGAGTTGGCCAGGAAGTCGGGCACCAGCTTCACGCCCGCGTCCGCCATGATCTTGTCGCCCTCCGGCGTGGTGGGGCCGTTCGCGCCCTCGACGACGTACTTCGCCAACACCTTGCCCGCCGTGTCCTTGTTGATGACGCCGTCGCGCGCGCAGGGGAACAGGAAGTCACACTTCGTGAACAGGACCTCGTCGACCTTCTCGCAGTTCCCGACCTTCTCGAACCCGTTCAGGAGCTTCTTGGGGTCCTTGTCCTTCACCTCAAAGGCCTTCTCGATGTCGATGCCCTTCTCGGAGTAGTAGGAGCCCGTGATGTCGCTGATGCCGACGACCTTGACGCCGTTCTCCTGCAGCGTCTTGGCCGTGTAGCTGCCCACGTTGCCAAAGCCCTGAATGGCGGCGGTCATCTTCGTGGGGTCCTTGCCCAGCGCCTTCATGAACTCAAGCCCGCAGGTCGCGACGCCGCGACCCGTGGCCTCGTTGCGCCCCTTGGAGCCCCAATAGGAGATGGGCTTGCCCGTCAGGATACCCGGCTCCAACTGGCCGTGCATCTTGTTGATGGTGTCCAGGATCCACACCATCTCGGGGCCGCCCGTGTTCATGTCGGGGGCGGGCACGTCCGTCCAGGAACCGATGATGGGGGCAATGCGCGCAGCGAAGGTGCGGGTCATGCGCTCCTTCTCCTTCTTCGACATGTTGAGCGGGTCGCAGCAGATGCCGCCCTTGCCACCGCCGTAGGGGATGCCCGCCAGGGAGCACTTCCAGGTCATGAGCATGGCAAGCGCCTCGCACTCGTCGATGTCCACCGCGGGGTCGTAGCGAAGGCCGCCCTTCGCAGGCCCAAGGGCCGTGGAGTGCTGCACGCGATAGCCCTTAAAAACCTTCACGGAGCCGTCGTCCATCTCGGTGGGCACGGAAACCTCAAGCCTGCGCTCCGCATGGCTCAGGATGGAGATCAGCTTCTCGCTGAGCCCCATCTCGTCCGCCGCGCCATAAAATTCCTGAAGCGCCGTATCCAGCAGTACGTTTTCAGCCTTTCTTCTCTCAGCCATTACGTCATGCACCTCCACGATATTTTGAGCTCCCATCGCTGGGAAAATAAAAGATAATAAGAGTAAAGAACGAACACCGCGACAGCCCCTGGACGGAGCGACCTCGCAACGTGTCTAAAGGATATCACAAAAAGGAGAAAAGCGTGCGGAAATTCCGTTTTTACAGGTCAAATTCCCCTTCGTCCTTCTCCTCATCCTCCCCTGTATCCTCGACGTCCGCTGGCTGCGCGGCCTCGAAAAGCGCCTCCCCCTCCTCCGTCAGGATCGTCACCCTCCGCTCCGCCCTCTGGAGCAGCTTCTCGCTCTTTTTAACGAGGGCCACTCCCTCTTCAAAAACCGCCAGCGCCTCGTCCATCGACATCGGCTCGGACTCCAGGCGTTTTGCGATCTCATCCAGACGCGCCAGATTTTCTCCGAACGGCATATCCTTTCCCTCCCGCAAGGTCAAACGAGATAACGATCTCCACGTTATTGGTTGCCTTGCGTTATTGTAGCAGGTCGCGGCGCAAAAAACGGACGGGGCGTTTACGGACGACGACATCGTCTTCTGCAACTTTTTAAGATCAGTCAGCGATTCTCCAAAAGTTGTGATAAAATTCTAGAGTTAATTTTGAGGATCGCTCGGCGGAGCGGGGAGGCATCGGGAAGCGCTCCCTCCCCCACGCCCGATGCAGGGAGGAAACGATCATGGCAAAGTTCTGTCAGTGCTGCGGGCGCGGGCCCGCTTCGGGAAACGCGGTGAGCCACTCGAACCGGCACACCCGTCGTCGTTGGCTCGTCAACCTTCAGAGCGTTCGCATCGACGCGGGCGACGGTACGACGTTCAAGGTGCGGGTCTGCACCAAATGCCTGAGGTCCGGCTTCGTCCGGAGGGCAATGGCCACCACGGCGCCGGCTGAGGCGTAAACGGATTCGGGGCTCCTGTCGGAGCCCTTTTTTTGTATGTGGTCTGAGCGGCGGTCGCGCCCCCTCTTCACCGAAGCCTGGGCAAAATTTTGGGGCGGCCCTGGCGGACTGCCCCAAACCTGCGTCACTACGCCCTGACGTCCAGTGAGCCGCCAAGCCCCATGGACTTGAGAAGCTGCGCCATCATGTCCTTCTGGGCCTCCATGACGTTCTGCAGCATGGAGGTCTGGACCGCCTGAGCCGTCCGCGCCGAGGCCATCTCCATGGAATACCGCGCGACATCCGCCGTGATGTCCACCATCGCTCACCCCCTTCGGCAGCACCCTGTCCACTTTGCAGGCCAGAGCCGCTTTGTTTATGATAGCACATCCGAACCGCGGCGCGGACGAAATGAAAGCGTTTGAGCTGATCGAGCGGCGCCGCAGCCGCAGAACCCGAAAGGAGGGGGCGCAGAGGTCATGGACGAAAAGGGCGGACTGTTGCTGATCCAGCAGAAGGACTACGATCAGGTGGGCATCGATGCGGCGGTGCGGCGGGCCTTTGACCATTTTGGCGGCGCATCGAGCCTCGTGAAGCGCGGAGATCGCGTGCTCCTGAAGGTGAACCTGGTGGGCGGGCACGCGCCGGAGCGCCGCGCCACGACGGACCCCTCCGTCGTCCGCGCCGTCGCCCGCCTGCTGCTGGACTGCGGCGCAAGGCCCTTCATCGCGGACAGCCCCGGCATCGACGCCTTCCATGAGGCCGCGGAGCGAGCCGGCTTCGCGGGCGTCGCACGGGAACTGGGAATCTCCTGCGTGGAGCTGACGGACCCCGCGCCCCTGAAGACCTCCGAGGACTCCCTCTTTCGGAAGATCGACGTGAGCCGCCTGGTCCTCGAGGCCGACGCCATCGTAAACCTCCCCAAGATGAAGACCCACGGACAGATGCTCCTCACCCTGGGCGTCAAGAACCTGTTCGGGTGCGTCGTGGGGCGCGCCAAGGCCGCATGGCACTTCGACGTGGGCTTCGACCGGGATCGTTTCGCGTCCCTCCTCCTGGACATCGCGGGGGCCGTGGCCCCCTGCCTGACGATCCTCGACGGCGTCGTTGGGATGGACGGAGAGGGGCCCACCAGCGGCCGCCCCAACCCCTGGGGCGTCGTGGCGGCCGCCCGCGACCCACTCCTCATGGACCTGCGGCTTTGCCGCATGATGGGCGTCCGCCTCGAGGACTTTCCCCTGTACCGCGCCGCCAGGCAGCGGCGCCTTCCCCAGTGCGCGCTGAACGACGCGGACGTCGCAGGCGACCTTCCGCCGGACCACGTCTTCAGCGTCAGGCTCCCCGCCCAGGGCAGCCTGCGCCTCCTGCCTCGCCTGCCCTTTTTGGAGCGGGCCATGACGTCCCGCCCCATCCAAATCGCGGAGCGGTGCATCGGCTGCGGGCGATGCGCGGAGGTCTGCCCCGCAGACGCGCTGATCCTCCGCGGCAGAACGCTCCGGTTCGACTACGGCAAGTGCATCCGTTGCTACTGCTGCCACGAGATGTGCCCCGTCCGCGCCATCGCGTTTCGAGAGAGCCCCCTCGTCCGCTTCAGCCGGCAGATCGAACGGTTGGTCGGATGGTTTCGGTGAAAGCCGGTTTGCCCAGCGGAGGCCCTTGTGATAGAATTCTCAAATTGAATATTTTATCGAGAGCACGGGGAGAGAGTCAGCTCGACGATCCTGCGCCAACCTGTTCGATGCGTCGTTCAAGGTGGTCCTGCTGACAGCGATAAGTGGAGCTTTGTCGTTTTTCAGGGAAACGCCGTCCATGGTCGCAGGGGCGGCGTTTCCGTTTTGCAGGGGGCGCCGGACCGTTCCGCAGCCGCGCTGCGTCATAATGAAAGGAGTTGCCGTCACCGTGAAGAAGCTTTTAGACATCCCGACGCCGAGCTACACCTTCGAGATATTTCCCCCCAAGGGCTCGACAAGCCTCGAGGGGACCTACGCCACCATCGACAACCTGGCGAGCCTCGGCCCGGACCTCATCAGCGTCACCTACGGCGCGGGCGGGACCAGCCGCGACAACACCGTGAGGATCGCCTCGGGCATCCAGAACAAGTACAGCATCATGGGCGTGGCGCACCTGACCTGCGTCGGGGCCACGCGGGCAAACATCGGGGAAATCCTGGACGAGCTCACGGCCGCGGGCGTCCGAAACGTCCTGGCCCTGCGCGGCGACCTGAAGGACGAGAATGACCTGGGCGAGTTTCACCACGCCTCGGAGCTCGTCGCCTTCATCAACGAACGAGGCAGCGACTTCGACCTGTTCGCCGCCTGCTACCCGGAGAAGCACCTGGAGGCCCCCAGCATGGGGACGGACCTGCATCACCTGAAGGAGAAGTGCGACCTCGGCGTGAAGGCTCTCATCTCGCAGCTGTTCTTCGACAACGACACGTTCTTCTCCTTCCGGGACAAGGCTCGCGCCATCGGCATCAAGCAGCCCATCATCGCGGGCATAATGCCCATCACCTCGCCCCACCAGATCGAGAAGATGATCACCATGTGCGGCGCCAGCGTACCCGCGCGCGTGCAGCGCTTCGTCGACGCCTACGGGCACAACTCTGGGGCCATCAAGGAGGCGGGCATCGCCTACGCCACGGATCAGATCATCGACCTCCTGGCCCGCGGGGTGGAGGGCATCCACCTCTACACCATGAACCAGGCGGACGTCGTGCGCCGCATCGACGAGAACATCCGCGCCATCCTCTACTCCATGAGGGTCAAGAGGTCCTGAATGCACCCCACGCAGGCCATGATCGACGACGCGCTGCGCTTCATGCGCGTTCCCCTAAACCAGCGCAGCGGAGAGCTCGCTGAGCAGGTGAGGCGGACCTTTGAGGAGCTTGAAGGCGTCGCGCGGCCCCGGGGCGTTTCCCGGCGCTTCCCTTTGGAGCTCCTTGCGGACGGCCTGGGCGTCGCCGTCGCGGGCTTCACCATCCAGAGCCGGGACCTGGCCAGGCTCCTGGCCCAATCCAGCGAGTGCTGCCTCATGGCGGTGACGTTGGGCAGCGAGGTGGACCGCGCCATCTTGAGGGCTCAGGCGCGGGACATGCTGGGAGGCGTCATGCTGGACGCCTGCGCATCCGTGCGGGCGGACGCCCTCTGCGACGAGGAGGAAGGGAAGATCGCCGGGGACCTGAAGGAGGGGGAACACCTCACCATGCGCTTCAGCCCCGGCTACGGCGATGCCCCCCTGCAGGCCTCGGCGGACGTCATCGCGGTTCTGGACGCGACGCGGCGCATCGGCCTCGCCATGACGAAGCGCTTCATGATGACGCCCGTCAAATCCGTCACCGCCATCATCGGCGTGTCGCTTCAGGACACGGACCGGACGCGCGGCTGCGGAACCTGCTCCGGGCGGGAGACGTGTCCCTACAGAAAGAGAGGAGAAGGCTGTGGACTTTGACCTTGGACATCTGAGGACGAGAGGGCCGCGCCCCAAGGAACTGGGGCGGGACATCCTGTTCTTCGACGGGGGCATGGGCACCATGCTTCAGGCGCGGGGACTGAAGCTGCGCGAGCTGCCGGAGTCCCTGAACCTCACCCACCCCGACCTGATCCGGGATATCCATCGGGAGTACGCTGCGGCGGGCGCCGACTTCATCACCACGAACACCTTCGGGGCCAACCCCTTCAAGCTGGAACGAGAGGGGCTCTCCGTGGACGCGGTGGTCCCCGCCGCGGTGCGGCTGGCGCGGGAGGCGGCGGCGGAGACGGGGGCGCTCACCGCGCTCGACATCGGCCCCACGGGGCGCGTGATGGCACCCCTGGGGGACGCCTCCTTCGACGATGTCTACGACGCGGTGGCCGCACAGGTGCGCGCCGGCCGCGACGGGAGCGACGTCGTGCTGCTTGAGACCTTCACCGACCTGCGCGAGCTTCGGACGGCCCTCCTCGCCGTGAAGGAAAACTGTAGCCTGCCCATCCTGGCCACCATGAGCTTTGAGGAGGGCGGGCGCACGTTCTTCGGCGCCACGGTCGCGTCCATGGTCATGACGCTCGAGGGCCTGGGCGTCGCCGCCCTGGGGGTGAACTGCTCCCTGGGGCCGGAGCAGCTCCTCCCCATCGTCCAGGATATTTGCGCGCTGGCCCACGCGCCCGTCATGGTGCAGCCCAACGCGGGCCTGCCCGTGATGCGCGACGGAGCCTCCTTCTACGACGTGACGCCGGACGAGTTCGCAGAGGCCGCCGTCCGGTTCGCGGAGATGGGTTGCGCGATCCTTGGAGGGTGCTGCGGGACGACGCCGGCGCACATTGCGAAGGTGGCTGCCGCCGTGCGCGCCGCACGGCAGGAGGTCGCACCCCGTTCCGTCCCCGACAGGACCTGTATCTGCACGCCGGGCGTCGCCGTTTCCTTCGGCACGGACTTCGTCATCATCGGTGAACGCCTGAACCCCACGGGGAAGAAGGCCCTCCAGGCCGCCATCCGCGCGGGGGACATGGACTACGTGCTGAAGGAAGCGCTGAAGCAGCAGGACCAGGGGAGCCACGTGCTGGACGTCAACATGGGGCTCCCCGACGTGGACGAGCCGGCCATGCTGCGGCGGGCCGTCGAGGAAATTCAGGCGGTGGTCGACCTCCCGTTGCAGCTGGACTCCCCGAACCCGGCGGCGCTCGAAGCCGGCGCCCGTGCCTATAACGGCAAACCCCTCCTCAACTCCGTCAACGGCAAGGAGAAGAGCCTGGAAACGGTGCTCCCCATCGCCAAGAAGTACGGAGCCTGCGTTCTGGGGCTGGCTCTCGACGACGACGGAATCCCCGACTCAGCCGAGGATCGTTTGGCCGTGGCCCGGCGCATCGTCCGGGAGGCGGAACGGCTGGGCATCCCCCGCCGCGACATCCTGATCGATTGCCTGACCCTCACGGCCTCCGCGCAGCAGGACCTGGTTCGGGAAACGCTCCGCGCCGTGCGGATGGCGAAGGAAGAGCTGGGCGTTTCCACCGTGCTGGGGCTCAGCAACGTGTCCTTCGGCCTGCCGCGCCGGCCGCTGATCAACCGGACGATGTTCGCTGCGGCGCTGATGCAGGGCCTCGACGCCGCCATCATCAATCCAGGGGACATGGGCATGAGGGAGACGCTGGCCGCGTGGCGCCTGCTGAGCGGCATCGACCGGGAGGCCCACGACTACATCGCCTACTGTCAGGCGCACCCGGAGCCGACCGCTGCGCCCTCGGCACCCGTCCCGACGGAAGGAGCCGGGGCCTCCCCCGCCGCCGCGGGGGGGCTGGACGAGGCCATCGTCCGTGGGCTGAAGGAGGAGGCCGCCGCGGAGACGGACAGGCTCCTTCGAGACCTGGCCCCCCTGGAGATCGTGGAGAAGCACATCGTCCCGGCCCTCGACTCCGTGGGGCGGGAGTACGAGGCGAAGCACCTGTTTCTGCCGCAGCTGATCAAGTCCGCCGACGCCGCCAAGGCCGCCTTTGAGCGCCTGAAGACCGCTCTGGCCGCCTCCCCTCAAAAGGACGCGGAAACGGCGCTGGGGCCCATCGTCCTCTGCACGGTGTACGGCGACGTACACGACATCGGCAAGAACATCGTCAAGGTCATTCTGGAGAACTACAACTTCAAGGTGGTTGACCTGGGTAAGGACGTGCCGCCGGAGCAGGTCGTCGCCGCGGTCCGGGAGAGCGGCGCGCGCGTCGTGGGGCTCAGCGCCCTGATGACGACGACCGTCGCCAGCATGAAGGACACGATCGAGCGCGTCCGCTCGGAGTGTCCCGGCGTGAAGGTGCTGGTGGGTGGCGCGGTGCTGACACCGGACCTGGCGCGGTTCACGGGGGCGGACTTCTACGCGCGCGACGCCATGGAGAGCGTTCGGATCGCCTCGGAGCTCCTGAAGGACAAGGGGGCGTGAACCTGGGGAAAAAACGGCCGGGGCGGGTATAATTTTAACGTAGGGCTACCCCCGAAAAAGAGGTGCCCCCGGACTGAACTCCGGCATCCGGGAAGGTTGGGAAGGCCGGCCATTTATTAAGGAGGCAATCGACGTGCGCAGACTCACGCAGAGGGCCGCCCTCCGGGGCGCGACGGCAGCAGCGGCAATCGTCGCTTTGGGGACGCTCCTGCTCAGGGGGCTTGCGCTGCCCTGGAGCGAGGAGGGGGCTCTCTTCGCCGTCTACGGCGCCGGGGTGGGCTTCGCCCTGGCCATCCTGGGCAGCATGGGGCTCCTGTGGCTCTGGGAGCGGAAGAAGCGCCGCGGAGGCGGCCTTTGAGGGAGGGTTCTCCGTCATGTCCATGAAGTCGTCGCCGCGCCGGTTCTTCCTCGCCGCAGCTGCCGCCTGCATCGCCCTCACGGCCCTCGCCGCGCGGCGCCTGGGCGGCTTCCTGACCGTCTATCCAATGTGGCTCCTCTGCTGCAGCGTTTCAACGTTTCTGTTCTACGGCTTCGACAAGGTCCAAAGCAGGCGCGGAGGGTGGCGCGTGCCGGAGGCCGTGCTGCACCTCCTGTCGCTGGCCGGAGGTTTTGCGGGCGCCCTCTGTGGCAGGCAGCTCTTTCGCCACAAGACCCAAAAACCGGCCTTCCTCGTCGTCATCGTCCTCTCGGCCGTGCTGCACCTCGCCTTCGCCCTCTGGCTGCTGACGCGCCAGGGCTAACCCATGGGCGTCCGCATCCTGCCCTACCTTCGAGGCTCCGGCCTCTCCTCCCTGATCCGGGAGCTTCTCCCCCTGGGCAACTCCCTGCGCTTTATCGTCCCCTCCCGCAAGGACCGGGAGTGGTGGTTCCTCCGTTCCGGCCAGGGGCAGTTCGGCCCGTTGGGCGAACGGGAGGACATCCTGTGGACCTGGCAGGACCTCTACGACGACATCGCCTCGACGCCCGGTGTGCACGCCCGGCGCGCCATCTCTCCCCCCGATCACCTCCTCATCCTGCGCTGCCTGCTTCAGGAGGCGCTTCAGGACCGGCCGGACCTCGTGAAGCAGTGGCCGGGCGTAGGCCGCGCTGGCTTTCTCGACATCCTGTCCAACGACGTGCAGGAGCTGATGAACGAGGCCGTGCGGCCGGACCAGATGGAGGCGGGTGACAACCCCGTCGCGGCCCTGCTGCGCGACGTCTACGCACGCTTCCTGGACTACCTGCACCGGAACGGCCTCCTGGACAGCGCGGAGATCTGCACGGCCGCATCGGAGCTCCTGGGGCAGATGGGGGACGGATGGGGCGCCGACCTGACGCTGGCCTTCACGGGCTTTCTGTCCTTCACCCACGGGCAGCTGGAGCTCGTGAAGGCCCTGGAGGCACGCTGTCGCGAGCTCGTCATCCTGAAGCCGGAGTCGGGGCTGGGGGACTTCTACGACGCGACGGAGCAGCTGGCCAATTACACCTGGCAGCTCGGCGCAGAGAGGTCCAGTGGCCGGATCGTGGAAACGCCGGTGGAGGAGCCCTCCCTGGAGCCGGAGGCCGTCGCCCGGGCCCTGGCCCTCTGGGCCGCCGGTGCGGGGCCGCTGGCAAGCGTGATGGACTTCCCCGGCTTTGCCTCCATCGGCGTCATGTCCACGCCGGAGGGCATCGAGGACATGACGGACGCGCTGACGCGCTACGAGGTTCCCTTCTTTCCCACCCTGGGCGTGAGCATCGACCGGACGCTGCCGGGGCGCATCCTGTCCGCCATACGCCTGCTGGACGAGCAGCGCTTCCCCACCTGGGACACCATCATGCTGCTGACGCAGCCCTGCTTCGCGGGCTCCCCCTTTCCCGCGGAGCGCACTCTGCGGGCCGGCCCCAGTGGCCTCACGGGCTGGACGCGCTACTTGTCCAGGGCAAGCCAGGACGAGCCGGTCAAGGCCGCAGAGGCCTCCATGCGCGCCGTGGCCCGCCTCTGCCGCGCCGTCCGGAAGGGCGGCACGCCCGCCCTTCTGATGGCGGAATTTTATCGGTTCCTGACGGCGAAGGGGCTCTGGCTGGACCGCATGGCCGACATCTCCTGCCCGGAACTGGACGAGGAGGTCCGGACCACCGCCTCCGCCATCGAAACGGTGCGGGAGAAGATGTTGAGCCTTCGCGAGCTGCTGCCCGACATCGGGCCCGTCGGACGCACCCCTCTGAAGGACCGGGACGCCTTCGACTTTCTGGAAACCTGGTGCCGGGAGAGCCACACCCGGGCTCCCATGCCCCTGTCCGGCGCCCTCCGGCTCTACGCGGGGCAGCCGCCGGTGCTGGCCTCCCACTCTGTGTGGATCATGACCGGTGTGACCCAGCGGACGTGGCCCGGCCGCTCCCAGAGCTCCCCCCTGCTCGACGCCTCGGAGCGCCAGCGACTGGACCGGAACGGCGTACACATGCCCTCCCCCCAGGAGAAGGCCGTGCAGAGGGAGGCGCTCTTTCGCCGCCTGCTCCTGACGGGAGAGGACCTGACCCTGATCTACCGCTCCCTGACGGACGACGCGGGACACCCCATGCCCCCCTCCCCCTTCGTGTCCCGCCTCCTGGAGGACGCCCGCGGCCTGTGGACGAGGACGGAGCTCCCCGTCGTCCCCCTGGAGAGCCTGACCCAATACGAGGACTTCTTCCCCGACGTCGACCCCGACCCCAAGGCGTCGGTTGATCGACGGCCCCAAAGCCTTCACGGGATGCAGCGGGATGTATCCGAATCCGGACAGGACACGCTGGCCGTCAGCGACCTCCAGGGCCTGCTGACCTGCCCCCTGCGCTGGTGGCTGGAGCGCAGGGCGCGCCTGCACGAGCGCCGCATCGAGGTCGCCACGGCCTCGGAGTGGGGGGTGCTGACGCACGCCTTCTGGGAAAGGACGTGGCGGCGGTTCGGACAGGACCCCGAAGCGGACTTCGCCGCGCTGGCCCGCGAGGAGTGGGCCAAGCTGGAGGCCGCGGACGAGTCCTACGCGGAGTATGAGCGCTTTGCAGAGGACCGGCGGCTGGCGCGCCGGATGGGGATCCTGCGCTTTCGCGCCCTCCGCCTTGGAGAGGTGCAGCAGCGCATCATCCAACGGCTGCGGGACACCGGCTTCAGGCACCAGGGGATATGGCTGGAGGATGACGCAAGGCTCTCCACCGCGAGGGAAGGCGTAACGTTCCACGGGCGCTGCGACCGGGTGGAGCTCCTGGCGGACCCCGACGGCCGGACGTGCGCGGTCATCACGGACTACAAGAGCCGCAGAGCCGCCGTCTACGACGAGGGGGTGAAGTCCCTGCCTGCAAGGAGCTGGAACGTGGACGGACGGGACCGGTTCCGGTTCGGGCTCCAGCTCTCGGCCTACGCGCTGATGTTCCAGGAGCGCTATCCCGACGTCCCGTTGAAGGGTCTCTGCTTCCTCGGCATGGCGGACGGTCGGGCGGCCGGCACGCTGGCGCCGGAGCTCCAGCCCCTGTTCGCGGAGGAGGCCGAAGCCCCCAAGAAGCTCCTGGCCTCCATGGAGGACCGCATGGAGGAGGCCGCCTGCGCCATGCGCTGTGCCGCCGCGCTGCTCCTGGCAGGAGAGTTCGAGCCGTTCTACGACTCCCCGTCCTGCCGCGTCTGCGACATGAAGGGCATCTGCCGACGGGGCGAATTCCACGGCGAGGCGCTTTCTGTGGAGGACGACGCGGAGCCCGCAGCCCTGCTGGAGTAGTTCCGTCGGTGCAAAAAATAAAAATCCCTAAAATTCCCGACTTTTTGATCCAGCCTATGGGTTTTACGCGACAGGTACACTATAATTAAGAGTGGAAAGACTTGGCGCGTGGCGTTCTTACTTTGAATCCTTGGGATCTCGGCATTTTTAAGGGGCTAAAGGGAATATGGGCATTATGAAGGACCATCGCTTCAAGAGCATAGGCTTCAAACTGGGTCTGATGTTCTTCCTCTTCGGTGCCGTCATCATCGCGTCGATCTTCGGCATCATGCTGAGGATCGTCACCCAGATGGAGGAGGCTCTGATCGCGGATCGACTGAACGCGGACATCAACTACATCAGGGACCTGATCGGCGATGGAGATTGGAACGTCCGGCACGGCGCCATCTACCTGGGCGACACCCTGGTGGGCGACGGCACGGAGGCCCTGGCCAACCTGCGCCCCTTCCTGTATCACGAACGCAAGACGGGCACGTTCTCCTACGTGTTCATCCGCAAGGACGGCGGCAACCTCTCACATGTTGCGGGAACCTCCACCGGAAAGGAATACATGCAGGGACCCTATCTGCGCGTGGCGGGGAGCACGAAGGACTTGGAGGGACACTCCATCGTCGGCACCTACATCGACAAGCGGGTCTCGGACATCTTGGACGCGACAGGCGTCTACTCCGGCGAGGCCAACGTGGCGGGCAGCATGATCTACTGCCGCTACGAAGTGCTGAGGAACGACGACGATCAGGTCGTCGGCTGCATTGCCGTAGGCCGCAGCATTGCGGAACTGCAGAAACAGGTGAACAGCGTCATTCGCACGATGGCGATCAACATCGTCCTGGCCATCCTGTTCCTGGGCTTCATCCTCTTCCTGCTCATCAACCGGTGGACCTCCACGATCGGAAGGGTCGTGGCCTATCTGAAGGTCATCGAGATGGGCGATATCCCTGCAAAGCCCCTGACCTCCCAGACGGAGGACGAGATGACGGCCCTCGTCACGGGGATCAACCTCATGGTTGACGCGCTCAGGGAGAAGGAGATGCTGAGGCTCAAGTCGGAGACCGACCAGCTCACGGGGCTGGCCAACCGTTTCGGTCTGAACCGCCGCTTCGAGGAGTTCTTCGAGGACTGCTACCACAACCAGCGCCCCCTCACCGTCGGCATCCTGGACATCGACTTCTTCAAGCCCTACAACGACAACTACGGCCACCAGGCCGGAGACCGGTGCATCGTGGCGCTGGCCGACGCCCTGAAGGACCTCGAGGGGAAGGAGCACGTCTTCTGCGCGCGGTTCGGCGGCGACGAGTTCCTCCTGATAGGCAACGGGCTCGACCTTTCGGACGTTCAGCGCATCGCACAGGAGATCAAGGACGCGGTCGCAACGCAGCGCATGCCTCATGCCCACTCGAAGGTCGCAGACGTCGTGACGGTTTCACAGGGCTACTGCTGGGGCGTCCCTCTGGAGTACAGGAAGCTGAACGACTTCATCTACGTGGCGGACAGCGCGCTGTACGAGGTGAAGAGGGGCACGAAAAATGACTTCAGAATCGTCCACCTGACGGAGGGCTTTCAGCCGGTGGACACGGACAAGGCGGAGTAGCAAAAAGCAAACGAGGGGGCGGACTTCGGCGGTCCACCCTCTCGTTCTTTATTGACGTTTTGAGGGACCGTCGTTCCGCCTCAGCCCTCGCACTTTCGCATCAGGTAGTCCTTCACCGCGTTCTTCCCGATGGAGTACCGCTCCGCCACTGCGCCTGCGACGTCCCGCACCGTCGCCCCCTCCGCCGCCATGGCGTCCGCGCAGGCCTGCCAGGCCTCGTCCTGCGAGCTGTCCGCCGCGCCCTCCAGGCAGCCCTCGACCACGAGGGCCATCTCCCCCTTCAGCCCCTCCTCCAGGCGTTTCAGAACCTCCGACAGCGTGCCTCGAACGGCCTCCTGATGGACCTTGCTGATCTCCCGCACCAGCGCGGCGCGCCGATCGCCCAACACCTCCGCCATCTCCGCGATCTGGCGCTCCGCCTTGTGCGGCGAGACGTAAAAGCACAGCGTCCAAGGCAGTCGCTCCAAAGACTGGAGGAGCCTGCGGCGCGGCCCCGGCTTCTCCGGGGGGAAGCCCAGAAACGTGAAGGGCTGCGGGGCGAGCCCGGACAGCAGCACCGCCGGCAAGACGGCAGAAGGGCCGGGCAGGACGTCCGCGGGCAGCCCCTCCTCCACGGCGTTCTTCAGCAGAATCCAGCCCGGGTCGGAAACTCCGGGAGTGCCCGCGTCGCTGATCACCGCGACGTTCTTCCCCTCCCTCAACGCCTCCATCAGGCGCGGGAGGCAGCGGTTCTCGTTGTGCAGGTGGAAGGGGACGAGGGGAGCCGCGATCTCGTAGTGGCGTAGCAGGACGGAGGACGTGCGGGTGTCCTCGCAGGCGATCAGGTCCGCCGATCGGAGGACGCGCAGCGCGCGAAGGGTGATGTCCTCAAGGTTGCCTATGGGCGTCGGGACAAGCGTCAGGGGCATCGTGCATCGTTCCTCTCTGAATTCGACCTGGAGGGCCCGTAGGCGCTCAGGAGTTCCTCCGTGTAGCGCCCGTCGGCCCCCAGCACGAAGAGCGGAGGCTCCACGGTCAACCCCTCCCCGCCCCCGCGGGCGCACTCCAGGAGGAGGAGGTTCGACGGCGCGCCCGGACGCGGGTGCACCAACCGCATCCTCTTGGGGGCGAGGCCGTGCACCGACGCCGCAGCCATCAAGGGCGCCATACGGTCCGTGCGGAGGACGCAGAAGAACCGTCCTCCGCGCTTCAGCAGGCGCGCGCCGGCGGCGGCCACGTCCTGAAGCGTGCAGCAGGCGCTCTCGTCCTCCGACGCCCCGTGGCGGGCGATGGCGCGGGAGAGGAGAGGGCTCACCCTTCCGCGCCCCGGCGTTTCGTAGGGCGGGTTCACCACCAGTCCGTCGAAGGACTCCCTGGGCAGCAGCGACGCATCCCGCAGGTCCCCGCAGAGGAACTTCACCCGGTCCTGAAGGCCGTTTTCATTCCGGTTGCGCTCCGCCAGCTTCACGAGCTCCGGCTGAAGCTCAAGCCCCACCACGTCGAACGGCGGAGGGAAGCGCAGGGCCAGCATCAGGGACACAGCTCCAGAGGCCGAGCCCAGCTCCACGAAGTGGGGCCGGCGCGCCCGGAGGCGCACCCATGCGGCCAGCAGCACCGTGTCCATGCTGACGCGCGGCCCCGCCGCGGGCTGCCACAGGCGGAGCCGGCCGTAGAGGACGTCGTCCCTCGTCGCCCCCTCCATCAGCGGTAGTTCTCCAGGTCGATGCCGACGATGCGGGACAGGCCGGGCTCGACCATCGTCACCCCGTAGATGAGGTCGGCGCGCTCCATCGTCGTCCGCCGGTGCGTCATGACGATCAGCTGCAACGACCGGGAGTACTCCTTCGCCAGATCGGCGAAGCGGATGAGGTTGTACTCGTCGAGCGCCGCATCCACCTCGTCCAACACGGCCAGCGGGACCTTCGCCACTTCGAGGGCGGCGAAGAGCTGGGCGATGGCCGTCAGGGACTGCTCGCCGCCCGAAAGCTGCGAGATGTTCTGCAGCTTCTTGCCCGGCGGCCGCGCGTAGATGTCCACTCCGCGCTCCCAGATGCTCACACCCTCCTGAAGCGTGAGCCTGGCCTCGCCCCCGGCAAAGAGCCGCTGAAAGAGCGCGTTGAAGCGGGCGTCGATCTCCGCCATCGCCTCGACAAAGGTGGACTCCACCTGAGCGTCCGTCTGCCGGATCAGCTCCCTCAGCTCGTCGGCGCCGCCCCGCACGTCCTCCAGCTGGTCGCTGAGGAAGTCCACCCGCTCCGTCAGGGAGGTGTCCTCGGAGAGGGCCCCCAGGTTGTACGGGCCAAGGGCCTTCAGCTCGCGCTCCAACTTGCGGAGGGAGGCGATGAGGTCACGCCCTCCCTCGACCTCCCTGGCCTCCGCCGCGTCGTAGGGGTACTTTTCGTCCCACAGCTCCATCAGTTGGCCGCGCTCCGCTCCCACCGCGGCCAGCCTCTCTTCCAGAGCCGCGATCTCCGCCTGCCGCCCCGCCTCCGCCGCGTCGGCGCGTCCCGAACGGATGCGAAGCCGTTCAAGGCGAAAATGGGCCTGCCGTAGACGCCCCCGCTCCTCCTCAAGACATCGGGTCAACTCCTGTTCCTCACGGTGCAGCGCCAGGCGTTCGCGCCCGATGCCGCGGAGGAGCGTGCGCCGCTCCGCCTCCTCCCTCCTTCCGGCCTCGGCCTCCTCCGTCAGGCGTCCCAGATGGTCGGCCAGGGCCGCGTACTCGCCCTCCATCCGTTCCGCGATGACCCGCGCGCCGCGAAGCCGCTCCTCCGCAAGGGAGAGCTCCGCGCGCATGGGGGCCAGGGCAACCTCCACCCCTTCCCCATCCGCGATCTCGTTCAGTCCGGCGAGCTCTTCCTCAAGCGCCTCCGTCCGCTCCCCTGAGGAGCGCAGATCAGCCCTCAGCCCCTCCGCCCTGGCCACGCCCTGAGCGCGATCCGCCTCGAGGCGTTCAACGGAGGCCCGCAGTGCAGCAAGCGCCCTGCCCGAGGTCACAACGTCCGCCCTCAGCCGTTCCACCTCCGTCGCCGCCTCGTCCCGCGCGGCGGACAACTCCTGTTCTCGCGCCTCGTCCGCGCGGAAGGCCCCGTCCGCCTCCTCGATGCGCCTGCGCAGCTCCTCGATGGCCTCCTGGGCCTGCGCGATCTGCTGGTTCAGGACGATGGCGCTGGCCCTCTGACGCCCCCGACCGCCGCTGACCGTCCCTGAGGGGGCGAAGACCTCGCCGTCAAGGGTGGCGATGGGGAAGCGGGCCCCCTGCTTCGCCAGGCCGCTGCCGAGGGCGAAGTCCTCCACGATGAGCAGGTCCCCCATCATGTGAAGGAGCGCGGGCTCCCAGGGGGAGCGCACCTGAATCAGGTCCATGGCCCATCCCACGACGCCGGTTGAGGGCAGCCTGAAGCGGGCGTCGCGGTCCCGGGGCCGGCAGCGCTCAAGGGGCAGGTAGGTTACGCGCCCCGCGCGGCGCTGCTTCAGGAGCTCAATCCCCTCCTGGGCCTCGTCGAGCGTGCGGACCAGAAGCCAGAACTGCCGCCCTCCCATGTACGCCTCGAGGGCCGGGGCGACGTCCGAAGGACAGGAGAAGGCCTCCGCAGCCACCTCGGGACGGGAGCGCATACGGTTCAGGCGCGAGGCCGAGAGCAGAAGGCGGACGGGCTCCGGATAGACGGAGGCTCCGGCGCTGTCTCTCAGGGAGTCCAGGTCCGCCTCGCGGCGCGCGCGATCCCGCCTCATCTGCTGCAGCGTCGCCGCCTGCTTTTGACAGGAGGCGTAGAGGAGCGCGTGCTCGTCCGTCAGGCGCCCGTACCTGGCGGACAGCTCCGCGACTCGACGCTCCAGCGCGGCGCCCGCCTCCGCCCGGCGGCGCTCCTCCTCCTGAAGGCGCTCCAGCTCTGCTGCTCCCTCCCGATCGGAGGCAGCCAGGGCCCTCAGCGCCGCCTCCGATCGCGAAGCGGAAAGCCGCCGCTCCGCCAGCTCATCCCGCAGGCGTTGACGGCGCTCCCTCTCGCGCTCCACGCCCGCGCGGCTCTCGTCGAGCTCCCGCGCCCGTGCCTCGATCGCCTCCCGGCACCCCGCGAGCCGCCGCTCTCCCTCGGCCACGTTTCCCTTCGCACAATCCAGCTCCCGCCTCAGGGCGTCCCGTCGCTCCTCGTCCTTCCGCACCTCCTCCAGGAGCACGGCGCGCCTCTCCAGGATGGCCCGGACGCGCGCGGCGCTCTGGAAGGCCTGACGCTGCAGCGCATCCTTGCGAGCGGCCAGCTCCTCCATCCGGGCCGTGAAGGCCCTCTCGTCGAAGCCCTGTCCCCGCAGCGCCCCCTCGGCGCCCAGGACGGCCCGGCGCCAGACCTCGCGCCAACAAACCTCAGAGTCCAGGCGCACGCGCAGAAGCTGCGCCTCGGAGCGGAGCGCGGCTCCGGAGCGTTCCAGCTCCAGGCGCTTTGAGAAGTAGAAGTCGTGGCGAAGGACCTCCAGGTTGTCCAGGATACTCCGGGCCTCCACGGCCACCTTGACGTCCGCGGCGATCTCGGCGCGGCGGTCGTTCAGGTCCCGAATCAGGGTTTCGATCCTCTGGGCCTCGCTCAGCGCGTCGTCGAGCCGCTTCAGCGTATCGTCCCGGCGGGCGCGGTAGCGGTCGATGCCGAACAGGAGGTCCAACTGGCGCCGGCGCTCCCTGGGCCGCTGGTGGATGGCCGCAGAAACCTCCCCCTGGCCGATGAAGGCAAAGCCCTCCCCCGAAAGGGAGAATCGCTCCTTCACCGCGTCCAGGTCCTGAAGCAGAATCCGCTCCCCGTCCAGCAGCAGCGTCCCACCGCCCTCCGCGTACTGGCGGCACAGGACGGCTCGGTCCTCGCTCTTCGTCATGACGAGGCGCACCTCGGCCCCCTTCGCCGGAGGGACGGAGATGCTGCCCGAAAACAGGAGGTCGCTCTGCCGGAGGATGCGAAGGGCCGTCCCGCTGCCCTCGCCCAGAATCCACCTCAGGGCGTCCAGGATGTTGCTCTTGCCGCTCCCGTTGGGGCCGACGATGGCAGTGAATCCGCCGTTGAACGTGAAGCTGCAGGGGCTGCCGAAGCTCTTGAAGCCCTTAAGGTGCAGGGACTCGATGGACAACGATGGAACTCTCCTCCCGCCGCTCAAGCTGGTGCGCCCGACGCTCCACCGCGTCCAGCGTCCCCTGAAGCTCGATGCGGTACTTGCTCCAGGCGAAGTCCGGCATCCCGGCGATGAGGATCTTTGCGTTCAGCTCCCGCTCCCACATCGCGAGGTACGTGTCGCGGACGTACTGCGCGACCATGGAGTTGGCCTGCAGCAGCAAGGCCTCCGCGCGGTTCGTCTGCGATATCTTCCTCAGAAAGCGCTTGATGGACAGGGCCAGCGTGTCCTCCCGCAGCACCCAGCCGTTATCGTTGCAGAAGGGGCACCCGCGGGTCATCACGGACCTCAGGTCCAACCTCCCGCGCTTGCGGGTGAGCTCCACCAGGCCAAGCTGCGTCATGCTGAACACGCGGGCCCTCGACCGATCCAGTTGAAAGACCTCTTCAAGGCGATCCAGCAGTTTTTTGCGGTCCTCCTCAAACTCCATGTCGATGAAGTCCACCACGACGATCCCGCCGATGGACCTCAGGCGCAGCTGGCGGGCCACCTCGTCCGCCGCCTCCAGGTTCGTCGCCAGCGTCGTGTGCCTCATGTCCAGGTCCCCGACGTACTTGCCGGTGTTCACGTCGATCACCGTCAGGGCCTCCGTGTGCTCGATCACAAGGTAGGCGCCCGATCGGAGCCAGACCTTGCGCTCCAGGGCCTGCTCGATCTCCGCCTCGACGCCGTAGTACTCGAAGATGGGCACGGCTCCCTCGTAGAGGGAAACCTGCGGACGGTCCGTCTTGTAGAGCGTCGCGACGTACTCGTTCACGTGCCGCATCTCCTCGGCGCTGTCGAGGATGATCTCGTCAACGCTGCCGTGGACCTCGTCCCGCAACACCCGGCCCAAAAGCCCCCGATCCTTGTACAAAAGGCAGGGGGCAGCCTGAAGCTCCGCGTCGTGCTCGATCTCGCGCCAGAGCGCCAGCAGGGACTCTACGTCCGCGGCCAGCGTCTCCTCGTCCACGCCCTCCGCAGCGGTGCGGATGATCACGCCGAAGTCGTCTCCCTTCAACTCCCTGGCGAAGTGACGCAACCGCTTCCGCTCCCCCTCATCGACGATGCGGCGCGACACGCCGGCCTCTCCGCCGTCGGGGACCAGGACGAGGTAGCGTCCCGGCAGGGAGATGCGCGGGGTCACGCGGGCCCCCTTGTTCTTGATAGCCGTCTTCGTTACCTGTACCACGATCTCCTGGTTCTCGACCACCTTCATGCCGTGTACGTCGTTGAGGTACAAAAAGGCGTTTCGCCCCTCGCCGATGGTGACGAAGGCCGCGTTGATCCCCGGCAGCACGCTCTCCACCCTGGCCTTGTAGATCTCCCCCGCCTTCTGGCGGTCCCACATGCGCTCTATAAAGACGTCCGCCAGCCGACCGCCCTCAAGGATCGCGACGCGCGTCTCCTCGTTCTCGCGGGTGTCGGCGATGATCTTTCGCTCCACACAGTCTAAAGACGACATTTGTCCTCCTTAGGTATCCGAGGGCTGGCCCGCAAGGTGCCGCTGCGCCGCCGGCTCTCGTAAATTTTCAGCCGCCCGGACGGGCCTGCCCCTCAGGGCAGCCGCTCAGGACCGCTCAATCTTTCTTCAGTAGTTCCGGATCGCAGCGTTTCGCCCTCCGCCGGGCCGCAGTCCACCCCCAGGACTGTAGCCAGAGGGCCGATGGCCGCCCTCACGACGTTCAGGTCCTGCCACCCCTCCAAGGCGCCGTCCGCGACCATCCTCCGGACCCAGCCGCCGATGCCGTTCTGGGCGGGCCGCGCCAGCACGAAATCCACCCAGTCGGCGCTGCCGTCCTCCTCGACGTCAACCCCGCTCGCACCCCGAAGCAGCGCGTCGCCGTAGAAGGCCCGCGCCCGTGCCAGGAGCTCCTCCGAAGCGAGGGACCCCACGCAGCGCACCCAATAACGGGCCGACTGGCAGACCTTGCCCAGCGACGGCGCGCCCTCCTCAGGCAGCTCGAAGGACAGCAGGCGAAAGTCCACGGGCATCGCCGCGTTCCACCGCACGAGAAGGTCCTCTGGCACCTCCTCGAGGTACACGTCCACAAGCTCTCCAAGGGCGACGACGCCCGCCGGCAGCTCAGGAGCGAAGCTCATCTTCGGGTGCGGGGAACAGCCCAGGGTCTGCGTCAGGCTGAGCCCGGCGCGCAGCGCGGCACGGGTGAAGATCGACGCCAGCGCGACGTGAGGGACGAAACACGCAAAGCCGCGTTTCTCGTAGCAAACGCGCACGCGAACGCTCACAGCGCCGCCTCCCGGCAGCCGAGGCCACAGCCCGCGCAGCCGTCGCGGCAGTTGGGCGAGAGCTTTCCCTCGTAGGCGCGATGCCGTTCGCGGAGCAGGAAGTCCTTTCGTACCCCGGGATGGATGTGATCCCAGGGCAGCGCCTCCTCCGTGCCGCGCTCGCGCGTGAAGTCGAGGGGGTCCAGCCCGCAGAAATCGAAGGCATCCAGCCACCGCTGCAGGTTGAAGGTTTCGCTCCAGCTGTCGAAGCGCGCGCCCGTGCGCCAGGCCCGCTCGATGACGTCCGACGTGCGCCGGTCCCCTCGCGAGAGAACGCCCTCCAGAAACGTCTGCTCCGGCTCATGGTAGCTCAGGGAGAGGTTGCGGTCGCGGACGCCGGCCTTAAGGCGCCGCCCCTTCTCCCTGAGCTCCTCGATGGAGTTCTGCCTCTCCCACTGAAAGGGCGTGTGCGCCTTGGGGACGAAGCCGGCCACCGACACGCTGACGGAGGCCCTGCGCCGCCCCAGGGTCCGGCCCAGCTTCAGCGCTCCCCGGGCGAGCTCCAGGATGCCGTCCAGGTCCTCGTCGCGCTCCGTCGGGAGCCCCATCATGAAGTACAGCTTCACCCGGTCCCAGCCGCGGGAGAACGTCTCCGTCAGACAGGCTCGAATGGACTCCTCGTCCACGCCCTTGTTGATGACGTCGCGCAGCCTCTGAGTCCCTGCCTCGGGGGCGAAGGTCAGCCCTCCGCGGCGCAGCTGCTGCAGGCGCCCCGCCAGCCCGACGGAGAAGCTGTCCACCCTGAGGCTGGGAAGGCCCAGCCGCGCGCGGCGCTCCAGGAGCGGGCCCGTCAGCTCGTCGATCAGCCGTTCGATCTCCGAGTAGTCGCAGGAGGCCAGCGACAGGAGCCCCAGTTCGTCCCACCCCGTCCGGCGCAGCAGCGCGAGCACGGCGCTGACGACCTGGTCCACGCTCCGCTCCCGGACCGGGCGGCAGATCATCCCGGCCTGGCAGAAGCGGCACCCCCGGCTGCAGCCCCGGAAGAGCTCCAGGACCGCCCGGTCGTGGACGATGTTCACCGACGGGACGACCATGGAATCGGGGATGAAGACCGAGTTGAAGTCCAGCCGGATCTGGCGCTCCGCGAGGAAGGGGGTTGCCGCAGGGACCACGGGACATCCCCTGGCGTCCGAGGCATAGAGGGAAGGGACGTACACCCCCTTCATCTTCGCACAGGCCGCGAGGCGGGCGGCGCGGTCCTGTCCCCTGGTTTCCTCCAGGACGGGGAGCAGGTCAGGCAACACCGCCTCCCCATCGCCGATGCAAAAGAGGTCGATGAAGGCGTGCAGTGGCTCCGGGACGAAGGCCCCATGTCCGCCCGCAATGACGATGGGGTCCTCTCTGCGGCGGTCCCCGGCGCGTAGGGGGATACCCGCCAGGTCCAGGATCGTGAGGACGTTCGTGTACCCCATCTCGTGCTGCAGGGTGAAGCCCACCACGTCGAAGTCCGAAAGCGGCCTGCGCTGTTCGACGGACGTCAACGGCAGCCCGCGGGCCCGCAGGAGCGCCTCCATGTCCCCCCAGGGGCAGTAGGCGCGATCCGCAAGACAGCCCAGTGCGCGGATGAGGGGCGCCAAGATTTGAAATCCGTAGTAGCTCATGCCGATCTCGTACACGTCAGGAAAGACCAGACAGACCCGCAGCCTGTTCCCCTCGTCCCAGGACGGCAGGGCATAGCTGCGCCATTCGTTGCCGCAGTAGCGCGACGGGCGCGACACCTGGGACAGGAGCGGCCAGTCCGGCCGCTTGAACTCGGGGAAAAGCATTCAGAAAGACTCCTTCCAAGAGGCACGGGCGCCAGGGGCCCCCTTCGTGCGGGGACGTCAGCGCGAGGGGGAGGGGCCCTAAAAGTAGTAGGGACGCCTCACGCCCTCGACGTAGACGCTCCCCACGAGGCCCAGCCCCATGAACAGGGAGAGGAGGGAACTACCCCCGTAACTGAGGAAGGGCAGCGGCAGCCCCGTCACAGGCATCAATCCGACGCTCATCCCGATGCTCTCGAACGTCTGAACCCAGATCCACGACACGACCCCTGCCGCGATCAGCTTGGCGCGGCGGTCCCGGCTCTTGAGCCCCGCGCCGACGATGCGGCAGAACAGGACGGCAAAGAGCAGGAGGACGACGATGCCGCCCAGGAAGCCGAACTCCTCCGAACTGACGCTGAAGATGAAGTCCGTGTGGGGCTCAGGAAGGAACCGCAGTTTGCTCTGCATCCCGAGCAGAAAACCCTTTCCCCAGAAGCCCCCCGACCCCACGGCGATGCGCGACTGGATCACGTTGTACCCGGCACCCAGCGGGTCCAGCATGGGGTCCAGGAACACCAATAAGCGCATCTTCTGGTACTCCTTCAGGCCCAGCCACAGGAAGGGGAGCATGAGGACGCCCGCTCCGCCGATGGCCAGGAAGTAGCGTATCGGAGCCCCCGCGGCGAAGATCATCCCGAAGGAGATCACCAAGTACACCAGCGCACTGCCCGCGTCGGGCTGCATCAGGACCAGCAGCACCGCCGGCAGCATTGCGCCGACGCCTATCGCAAAGGTCCGGATCGAGAGGGGCGGATAGCGGCTGAGCACCTTCGACAGCATGAGGATCAGGGAAACCTTGGCGAACTCCGACGGCTGAAAGCGAAAGCCGCCGAGGGCCATCCAGCTGTGGGCACCCTTCACCTTTGGCGCCAGGACGACCGTCGCCAGCAGCACGAAGAGCGTGAAGGCGTAGAGGGGATAGGCCGCATCCAAAAGACGATGGCAGCCTATCGCCAGGATCGCGAACATCGTCGCAACGCTGAGGCCCAGGAAGCCGAGCTGGCGCAGGGCAAAATCCCCTCCGCGCCCATGGGGTCCCGCTGCAGCGCTGTAGATGCAGAGGATTCCCCAGAGGGTCAGCGCCAAGGCACAGGCCAGGAGGACTCGGTCCATCGCGGCGGCGTCCTCTTTGAAGGACGAGAGGCGCGGCGGCTCCATCACCCTCGTTCACCTAAAGCCCCGCACGGGCGCTCAGCGGTCCCTCTCCCGCCGGCGTCCGCCCGCGGGCTTCTCGCGGCGGCGCGGCTCCTCAAAGGACTCCCCGCTGCTCCCCCGCTTGATCCTCAGGACGGGAATGTTCGCCACCAGGGCAACCTCCTGCTCGTCGTGGTCCAAATCGATTTCAATCTTGCTGAGGTCGATGTCCATGTACTTCGTCAGGACGCCGATCATCTCATTGCGTAGCTCCTCAAGCAGCTGCGGCGAGATGTCGGTCCTGTCGTGTATCAAAACGATGCGCAGCCTGTCGCTGGCCTTTCGGCCCGACCGGTCGGCTCCACCGCCAAAGATTTTCCGTAAAAAGTCCACTACGATCTCTCCCCTGTCCGTGACTCCGTGTTCAGCCGTAACGTCCCCTCGCTCAACGCCTGAAACGAAAACTCTCGCCTCGAAAGGAACGGCACATCAGCTCTCAAGGGTCCTGCCCTTCGCACTCTGCAGATGTCACTTCCCGCGCAGGCCGTTCGTTCGACGCGGCGATCCTTCTGCGGGCTAACGCCGCTTAAACAGGTTCTTAAACCAACGGAAGAGCCCATGGGAAGCGTAGGCATCGAGGTCCATCAGCGGTACCTCCTGCCCCATGAGGCGTTGGGCGATGTTCAGATAGGCCTGGGCTGCCGGGGACTCCGGGGACAAGGTCATCGGCTCGCCGTTGTTGGTGGCGCGGATGACGCACTCGTCCTCCGGGACGATGCCGATCAGCTTAATCGAGAGGACGTCCAGGATGTCCTCCTGCGCCAGCATGTCACCATCCTGGACCATCGTGGGCCGGAGGCGGTTGATGATCAGGCGTATCGGGGCCTTCCCCATGGACTCCAACATGCCGATGATGCGGTCCGCGTCCCGTACCGCCGGGATCTCCGGCGTCGTGACCACGAGGGCCTCATCGGCCCCGGCCGCCGCGTTCTTGAACCCGCCCTCGATGCCCGCAGGACAGTCCAGGAAGATGAAGTCGAAGTTCGGCCGCAGCTGACCGCAAAGCTCTATCATCTGTTCGGGGCTCACCGCGTCCTTCGTGCGAGTCTGGGCAGCGGCCAGCAGGAACAGGTTCGGCACCCGCTTGTCCCGGATCAGGGCCTGCTTCAGGGTGCAGTTCTTTTCGATGACGTCGATGAAGTTATAGACCACCCTGTTCTCAAGCCCCATAATGACGTCCAGGTTGCGCAGCCCGACGTCCGCATCGACCGCTACGACCTTCTTGCCGAACTTGGCCAAGGCCGCCGCGATGTTCGCGGTCGAGGTCGTCTTCCCCACCCCTCCTTTTCCGGAGGTCGTGACAATAACCCGAGCTCCCAATAGAAACCCTCCATTCGCTGAAAAAGCATACGCTCATTAAGGAAAGCGGTCATTAATTTTCGTAAAATCGCTAAAAACGACTTGCCAACCGCTCCCGATACCAGCCCTCCGGCCTGTACGGCAAATCATGCCGGCGTCATTCTAATCCCTGAGCCGCCCTGAGAAGAAGGGCCATTCAGAGGAATTTTGCGCTCACGGCTCCACCGCGCCGCTCAGAAACTCGTTCTCGCGGATGATGGGCTCCCCATCCTCGATGACGATCAGGACCGGCTTCTGCCATCCGGCGGTGGAGGGGTCCGCGTAGCACAGCTTATGTCCCAGGCGCACCTGCTGTGCCTCGAAGGAACCGGCCATGACGAAGACGTCCTCGCGGCCTCCGCGGCCGGCGTGGACCAGTCCCTTCAACTTTCCGGACACGATGACGCTTCCGCCGGCGGATATCTCGGCGCCGGAGTTCAGATGCCCCCACAGCACCACATCCCCCTCGGCCTCCACTACCTGGCCCGAACGCATAGAATTATACACAATCCTGACCCTGGGTGCCTCCCACTCCTTTGTGGCCCTGGACGCCTCCTTCGGAGGAGGCGGGGCGGCGACGGGCTCCGTCACTGCGAAGCCCGATCCGCGGAAAAGCTGCAGCGACTTCTCGTTGTCAGAGAGCCAGGCCAGGACGCGAAACCCCTTGCCCCAAACGACCTCCTTCAGGAGCTGAAGGAGAAGCTGCTCCGAACACGCCCTGGACTGAAAGTCGAGGACGATCCCCTCCGAGTCCGGAAGCTGATACGCCTGGGGCGGGATGCGGGACAGGAGCTCCAGGAGCGTTTCCTCAGAGGAGGAAACGGGCAGGAAGATGCGAATGCCGTAGCGCGTCCCCACCATCCGGATCTGAGCGCCGGAACCCCGGCTGAGGCCCTCTGAGCCCGACGAATGGCCTTCGGGAAGCGAGGGAGGATTGTCTTGAACGTCATGCTTATGGGACATCGTCACTCTACTCTTTCTTTTCTCCTTCACTCGATGCGTGGCTCAGCATGTGGGCCAGGAGCTCGCCCACGATGGGCGAGGTCACGCTGCTTCCGTGCTTTCCGGCCTCGACGATGGCCACGACCACGTACCGCGGCGCCTCGGCCGGCGCATAGCCCGCGAAGAGCGCATGGTCGTCCCCGTGGGCGTTCTGAGCCGTTCCGGTCTTGCCGGCAACGGTCACCCCAAACTTCCCGGCGCGCGCTCCCGTCCCGCGCTGCACCACGTAGTCCAGCCCCTGCTGCACGAGGGCCAGCTTGGCTGGGGTGAGGTGCATATCCACGGGCGGCCTGTCGTTCAGGCTAGAGAGGTGCGGGGTCACCAGCCTGCCCCCGTTGGCTATCGCCGCATAGACCCGCGCGATCTGCAGGGGCGTCATGAGGAGGTACCCCTGCCCGATGGAATAGTTCACGGTATCCCCCTGATACCAGTTCTCCTTAAAGCGCCTTCGCTTCCAGTCGGGCCCCGCGATAACGCCGGCGCTCTCGCCCGGAAGGTCGATTCCCGTCGGCTCTCCCAGCCGAAAACGATGGGCCCACTTGAGGATGCGGTCTATTCCCATCCGTATGCCCACCTGGTAGAAGTAGACGTCGCAGGAGTGCTGGAGGGCCGTCAGCACGTTCATGGAGCCGTGCCCGCTGCGCCTCCAACAGCGAAAGGTGTGGGAGGCCAGGCGGATGGCCCCGCTGCAGGAAAAGGAGGTGGAGCTCGTGATGACGTCCTCCTCCAGGGCGGCCAGGGACATGAACGCCTTGAAGGTCGAGGCGGGGGGGTAGACCCCGGAGATGCAGCGATCGAGCATCGGCCTGTCGGGGTCTCGGACGATAGCGTTCCACTCCCTCCCGGAAACTCCCCAGGCAAGGGGGTTGTTGTCGTAGGTCGGAGAGGAGGCCAGAGCGAGGATGGCGCCGTTCTTCACGTCCATGGCGACGATAGCCCCCTTATAGTTCTTCAGGAGCTCGACGGCCAGCTTCTGAACCCCCATGTCCAGGGTGAGGCGCAGGTCCGTCCCCTTCGCCGCGGGGCGGGAGTCCAGGACGCGCACCTTGCGCCCCCGCGCGTCCACCTCCAGCGCCTCCTCCCCCGCCTCTCCGCGGAGCTCGGCCTCATAGGCGCGCTCGATGCCGGACTTCCCGATCAGGTCCCCCCCATAGTAGTCGTTTCCGGAGCTCGCCTTGAGCTCCTCCTCCGAGATCTCCCCAACGTAGCCCAGGACGTTGGCGGCCATCGCCCCCGCGGGGTACGTGCGGCGCCACACGGAGAGGGGGAAGAGCTCGTGAGGGAAATCCGTGTCCGCCACCAGGTCCGCCATCTGGGGCATCGTCAGGTTTGAAACGAGTTTCATGACCCGATAGGGGGCCAACCGCTGCTGTTTGATCGTCCGCGCCAGGTCCTCCGACGTCATGGGAATCCCGTGGCGCAGGAGCACCGCGCTGAGCTTCTCCAGCTTCTCGGGAGTGTCCAGGTCCAGAGGATAGCCCATGACGTTGAACGTCGTTTCGTTCACCGCCAGGGGAACCCCGTGTCGGTCGAAGATCTCGCCCCGTGGGGCGGCGAAGCGGATCAGCCGCAGGCGATTGTTGTACGCCAGCCGCACGTACTTGTCCCCCTGAAAGATCTGGCAGAAATAAAGCCCCCCCAGGAGGATAAGGAACGATCCCAGGACGCACCCCAGAAGAAGCTTCAGGCGGTCGTCCAGCAGGTCGCGGATCTCAGGCATGGAGGCTCCTCATGTGCTTCGAGTAAAGGTGCAGGCACAGGAGAAGCGCGGGGAGGGAGCAGAGCTGCTGCACCAGGAAGAAGCCTCCGCTCACGCCGCCGCCCACGATCAGCACCGGGACCAGCGGCGGGAGCACCAGGGACGCCTCCAGCAGGAGGAAGGCCACGAACATCGTGCGCCCCTGAGATGGAATGGCGCTCCACATCCAGAGGACCAGCATCACCACCGCAACGTATCCCAGCGTGAAAAATCCGGGGATGCCAACCCACCTCAGGTCCCACAGCAAGCCGCCCACGAAGGCGGTCCAGATGGCCCACAGGCGCTCCTCCCCCTCCTTCAGCGTGATGAGGCGGTAGACCACCCCCAGCAGAAAGAGCTCCGGGGCCTGCGTCACGCGCAGCAAAAGCACCTCCAGGAGGTCCTGAAACAGCCACAGGCCCACGAACTCCATCATCGGGATGCCCCCTCGGGCTTCGCCAGCAGGGACACGCTGTAGAGCTTTGAGAAATCCGCGCCAGGAGCGATGCGGTACGTGGCGTAGCCGTCCGGGGTCGTTTCCAGCTCCTCGGCGATGACCCCGATGGGCAGCCCCGGCGGAAGCTGTTCGCCGATCAGGGCCGTGCTGACCCTCATTCCCTTCATGGAGCCCCGCCCCGCCGGGATGTAGTTCAGGAAGACGGACCCGCTGCCGTTCCCCATGACGACCCCCAACTCCCTCGTTTCCTCCACCACGACGGGGATCATCAGCGACGGCGAGGTGAGGAGCTCTGCCCACGAGGACAGGAGCGACACGGAGCTGATGCGCCCCGCGAGGTAGCCGTTATGAAATACGGGCAGTCCAACGATGACGCCGTCCCCCTCTCCCTTGTCGATGCGGATCTCGTTCCACCAGGACATGGGCGCGCGAAGCGTTATCCTGGCCACGTCCTTGCTGGCCTCCAGCGCACTCAACTCGGTGCGGATGCGCTCGTTTGCCAGGGTGGAGTTCAGGACGCGGAGTTCCGCGTTCTCGCCCCGCAGCGCCTCGATCTCCGCCTGCATGGCGCTTCGGCTGCGGCCCCAGCTCAGCCAGTCACGAACCGTCTCCCGCAGGAGGACCGCCGGATATTCCGGGAGGCTCAACATCCCGCTCAGAAGGTCCGCTGCGGTTTTCGATATCCCGAGGCTCGCGCCGACTCCCAGGAGGAATAGCCCCAGAATGAGGGCCGTCAGACCGTGGGCCCTTTCCCGGACCTGGCGTCGGTCAAGCATGAGGACACCTCATGGCCCGGCGCAGAAGACGCGGGACGCACACCCATAGACCTGTTCTCGGATGCGGCGCCAAATTCGGCATTCAGCGCGAACCGCGCTCGACGGACATCAGGACGCGCCGCATCGTCCCCAGGTTGTCCAGTATCTTTCCGACCCCTAGGGCCACGGAGAAAAGGGGCTCCTCCGCCACGATCACCGGCGTATTGATCGTCCGCGACAGCCGTTCGGCAAAGCCGCGCATCAGAGCGACCCCACCCGACAGGATGATGCCACGGTCCACGATGTCCTTGGCCAGCTCCGGGGGCGTCTTTTCGAGCGCCACCTTCACCATGTCCTCGATGCTCAGGAAGATCGGCTCCAGAGCCTCCCGGACCTCCAACGAGGACACCATGTCGCTCTTGGGCAGGCCATCCGAGAGGTCCCGCCCCTTCACGGACATCTCCAGTTCCGGGGACAGGGGCAGTGCGGAGCCGATCGTGTTCTTGACCTCCTCCGCCGTCGTCTCCCCGATGAGCAGGGCGTAGCGCTGACGGATCATCGCGATGATGGCGTTGTCCATCGTCCGGCCTGCCGTGCGCAGGGAGCTGGTCACGACGATGCCTCCGAGGGAGATGACGGAAACCTCGCTCGTCCCGCCGCCGATATCGATGATCATGCAGCCGTTAGGCCGGTCGATGGGAAGGCCCACGCCGAGGGCCGCAGAGATGGGCTCCTCCACGACGTAGGCCTCGCTCGCCCCGGCCCCCAGGGTCGCGTCAACCACCGCCTTGCGCTCCACTTCCGTCACCTCCGCGGGGACGGAGATGACCACGCGCGGATGCACCATGAAGGAGCCGCTGCCGCCGGCCCTCCGCAGGCAGTAGCGGATCAGCTCCTCCGTCATGTCGAAGTTCGCGATGACGCCGTCCTGGAGGGGCCAGATCGCCTCCACGCCGCCGGGCGTCTTCCCGGACATGGCCTTGGCCTCCCGCCCTACGGCGATGACCTCAAGCCCACCGCCCCGCGGCAGCTTGCGAATGGCCACCGTCGAGGGCTCGCTGAGCACGATCCCCTTATCCTTGACGTACACCACGATGTTGGCGGAGCCGAGGTCAATCCCAACATCCAGCCCCAAAACACCGGACAGGTACTTGAACATGCTTCTTCATCACCCGCAGTTTTAAACTCAAAGGGCCCCTGCCAACGCGCAGACGGGCTTTCAACATTAAAAGCGCTTAAGACTCCACGGGCCAGAAGGGGTTGTGTGCCCTCTCCTTTCCGATGTTCGTCTCCGGACCGTGCCCGGGCAGGACGCGAAGGTCGTCCGGCAGCTTCGCCAGCCGCAAGAGAGAAGCGTTCAGCTTTGCCTCGTCACCGCCGTCTAGGTCCGTGCGCCCCACGCTGTGGGCGAAGAGCGTGTCGCCGGAGGCCAGAACCTTCTCGTCCCCCTCCGCAATAAGATAGCACACGCCGCCCTCGGTGTGTCCCGGCGTTTCCATGACCCGAGCCTCAATTTTTCCAACCCTCAGGGTCTGTCCCTCCGCGACCTCCTGAAAATCGGTGATGGGGTCGCAGTGAATCCGAAGTGCGGTCTGGAGCGACTCCGGGGGATTGCGCAGGAGGCGGGCGTCGCCGCGCCCCACATAGACCTCCGACCCCACGAGGGACGTGAGGTCCCGGACTCCGGCGATGTGATCGAGGTGTCCGTGGGTCAGGAGAACCTTCCGCAGTTTTAGGTTATGGGCCTTGACAAACTTCAGCACCTCCGAGGCGTCGCCGCCCGGGTCGATGAAGAAGGCCTCGCCGTCCTCGTCCCAGAAAAGATAGCCATTCGTCCACAACGCCCCCAGAGGGAAACGCTTGTATTGCATCTTAAGCACAGCCTCCCGTATCAAAACAGCGCAGAGTTCGCCTTCCCGCCCCATTTACCTTCTGTCCGCAGTGTCCAGGAAGAGCGTGACGGGGCCGTCGTTGAGGATCTCCACCTCCATGTGCGTCTGGAATATCCCGCAGCCCGTTTCCAGGCCATGGGCCCTGACCCTCTCGACAAAGTATTCGTAGAGCTCCCGGCCCTTCTCCGCCACCGCCGCTCCCACGAAGGAAGGACGCCGCCCCTTGCGGCAGTCGCCGTACAGCGTAAACTGGGAAACCAGAAGGGCAGCGCCACCCACGTCCAGAAGGGAGAGGTTCATCCGGCCCTCCGCGTCCTCAAAGATCCTGAGGTTCACGAGCTTCTCAGCCAGCCAGTCCGCGTCGGCCTGCCCGTCCTCCGCCCCAACCCCCAAGAGGACGCAGACGCCCCTTCCGATCCGGGCCGCCTCAACTCCGTCCACGGAAACCGCCGCTCTCGAAACCCTCTGAACGACCATGCGCATGGCCTCTACCCCCTCGTGACCTCGATGATGTCCTTGACCGCGTTCAGCTTTGCGATGACCCCATAGAGGTGTTCCAGGTCGCGGACCCTCAGCTCGATCTTCATCCTCATCAGGCTGTTGCCGATCGTCGAGGCCTTGATGCCCGATATGCTGCCCCCTCCAAGCCCGATGGACTGTGCTGCGTCCCGGATCAGGTTGGCGCGGTCCACGGCCTCGGCCTTCAGCCGCGCCGTGTACAGTTTGCCGGAGGGGCGGCCCCAGGAAACCTGCACCACCCGCCCCATCTGGGCGTTCAGGATGTTGGGGCAGTCGATGCGGTGTATCGTGATCCCGCGGGTCCTCGTGGAGTACCCCACGATGGCGTCCCCTGGTATCGGCGCGCAGCAGTTCGCCAGGACGACGCTCACCCCGCCCTCCCCCTCCACGATGATGTCGGAGTCGTGCCGGCGGACCGGAGGGTTCTCCTTGACGAGCGTCGAGAGGTCGTCCGCGGGGTGACGCTGCTGCAGGTAGGCCAGGACCAGCTTCTGCGCCACGGTGCTGGGGCCGGAGGTCCCCGCCCCCACGGCCGCCAGCACGTCGTCCTTCCCGGACAGGCCCAGGTCCCGCGCCACCTTGTTCAGTCCGGGGACGAAGTCCTCCTGGTTCTCGACGGTGAGGCCACGCTTGCGCAGCTCCTTTTCCAGGGCCTCCCAGCCTCGCGCGATCTTCTCGTTTCGATCCGTCTTTTCGGCCTGGCGGAAGTAGTTGCGTATCTTGCTCCTGGTCTTGCTGGAGCGCGCGATCTTGAGCCAGTCCTGGGACGGCGACCCCTGAGGGGAGGTGATGATCTTCACGATGTCGCTGTTGCGCAGCTGAGTGCTCAGGGGGACGATGCGACCGTTGATCATGGCCCCCACGCAGTGGTTGCCCACCTCGGTGTGTACCGCGTAGGCGAAGTCCAGGGTCGTGGCTCCGTTGGGCAGCACGAGGGGCTTGCCCTGCGGCGTAAAGACGTAGACGTCCGACGTCAGGATGTCGCTCTTGAGGAGCTCCAGGAACTCCTCCGGGTCCTGTCCATCCCCCTGCTCCGCCTCCAGCGCCTGACGCACCCACATCAGCTTGGCGTCCAGGCTGTCCGCGGCAGCGCCCTTCGACTTGTAGAGCCAGTGGGCGGCGATGCCGTACTCCGCCAGGTGGTTCATCTCATAGGTCCGTATCTGGACCTCCATGGGAACCCCAAAGGCCATCACCGTGGTGTGCAGGGATTGATACATGTTGCTCTTCGGCGTGGCGATGTAGTCGTCGAACTGGCCGGAGATAGGCGCCCACATGGCGTGGACGATCCCCAGCACGGCGTAGCACGTGGACACGTCCTCCACCAGGACGCGGATCGCCAGGATGTCGTAAAGCTCGTCAACGGAGAGCTTCTTTCGCTGCATCTTCTCGTAGATGCTGTAGTAGTGCTTTGCGCGCCCCTTGATCCTGCAGGGGATGCCCTCCTTGCCCAGCCGCACCTCAAGGGCTTCGATCCCGCGCTTGATGACGCTCTCCATCTCAGGCAGGCGGCGCTTTACCTTCCGCCGGATCTCCTGATAGACGTCGGGCTGAAGGTAGCGGAAGGAGATGTCCTCAAGTTCCCGCTTGATCTGGTAGATGCCGAGGCGATGGGCCAGGGGGGCAAATATCTCAAGGGTCTCCCTGGCGATGCGCTCCTGCTTGTCCCTGCGCAGCGCCCCCAGGGTCCTCATGTTGTGAAGCCGATCCGCCAGCTTGATCAGGACGACCCGGATGTCCCGCGCCATGACGATGAACATCTTGCGCAGGTTCTCCGCCTGATAGCCCTCCATGGACATGAAGGGCAGCTTGCCCAGCTTGGTGACCCCGTCGACGAGGGTCACCACCTCGTCCCCGAAGCCCTCTCGAAGCTCGTCCTTGGTGACGTCCGTGTCCTCCAAGACGTCGTGGAGCAGGGCCGCCGTCAGGCTGGCCAGGTCCAGCCGCATCCCCGCCAGGATCAGCGCCGCGGAGAGCGTGTGGACGATATAGGGGTCCCCATTCGTGCGCTTCTGGTCCGCGTGGGCCCTGGCCATGAACACGAAGGCCCTGCCCAGCTGGTGCATCTGCGAGGGTGTCAGGACGGCCATGGCCTTGGACCAGAGCTCCTGCCAGATCGTCCGCACCGCCTCCGTCAAGCACTGCTTGGGGATCTGGACCAGAAAGGAATCGCGCAGGGCCGCCATCTCCCGAAGGTCCTCGTTGCCCGACAGGGCGGGCACGCTGTTTAAGATGGACCGCAGCGCGTCCCGGTCGGCGTGAATCCCCGAAGGGGAGGGGGCGGAGGGTGAGGAGGCTGCGCCAGCCTCCACGCCGGGCTCCGCTCCCGCCGTCAGATCGTCATCCTTCACTTCCACCGCCTCCTCTCCAAGGGGGGTCAGGCTCAAACCACTACAGCATAGTCCAGAATGAACTGTATCTGCTCCTCGTTCCTCCAGTAGTCCAGGCGCGGATGATAGACCCACCCCTTGATGCCCGACGTGTCCTGCAGGTCGGGGGCAGCGTTGAAGGCCAGGAGTTTGACGTTATCCACGCGGACGGTACTGTGTTTCCCGTCCCTTCCCAGGGGCTCCACCCGGTCCTCCACGCTGCTGGCGCAGTAGAACAGGGGGCAGGGATTGTCGTTCCCGAAGGGCCCCAGTTCCGTGACCGTCCGCCAGTCGTCCAGGGATATCCGCGCCGGGGACAGGTTGATGGCGGAAACGACCTCCTCCTCCACCCCAAGGTCGGCCAGGAGCTCCTCCAGTCTTTCCTCCACCTCGTCCCAATTCTGGGCCAGAACGGAAAATCCGGCGGCATAGCGATGACCGCCCCAGGCGTCCAGCAGGTCCGATATCTCGCTCAGGATACCCACCGCGTTGCCGCCCGCGGGGACCCTGAGGGTTCCCCGAATCTTCTCTCCCACGGGGGCCGCCAGGGCGACGGCACTGCGGCGCTGAGCGCAGATGCGGCTCGCAACGCCGCTCAACACGCCGACGGGCCAGGACTCGTCGAACATCACGTGCCGGTCGTCCTCCCCGTTCTCCCGAATCTTCCCCGCGATGCGCTCGGAGATCGCCTGGCGCCTTCGATTCACCTTGATCAGCTCGCCCGCGCACTCGTAGACCGCGTCGTCGCCGCCCATGCCCAAGAGGGCCCGCACGGAAACGTCGGCGCAGGAGATGCGCCCGGGCGCGTTTAGGCAGGGGATCACTCGCATGGAGAGCTGCTCCTCGGTGAGCTGTCGGGCGTTGAGCCCCAGGCGGCTGAAGAGCGCGCTCAGCCCCCGCCGCGGATTCGTCCGCATCAGCCGCATCCCGCGGCGGACGAAGGACCGGTTCAGGCTGTTGAGCGGCATGCAGTCGGAGATCGTCGCGAGGGCCACCAGGTCCAGCGCGTACTTGAGCCAGTCCCGCGGCAGGATGTCCTCCTTCCACGCCCAGCACCAGAGCACCGCCGTGGCGCAGAGCTTTCTGGCCTTTCCGCCACCGTCCGCGCAGGGGTTGACGATGGCGTGAAAGGCCGGCGCCTCCGCGACGGTGTGGTGATCGAAGACGAAGACGTCCAGCCCGCGCCGCTCCAGGTCCTCCAGCATTTCCGAGTCGTTGGTGCCGCAGTCCACCACGACGAGGGTGTTGCAGCCTCCGCGAACGACCTGCTCCAGCACCTCCGCGTTGAGCCCGTACCCCTGGACGTCGCGCCTGGGGATGAAGTACCGGACCTGGACGGCCTTGTGGCGAAAAATCTCCATCGCCAGGACCGTCGCGGAGATGCCGTCCGTATCGTAATCCCCGTAGATCAGCACGTTTCCAAGGGAGCTTTTGGCGTTCCACTTGTCCCGCGCAGCGGCGCTGGCGGCACCGAGGTCCAGGGACTCAAGGAGCCTCTCGAACTTAGGATTCATCCAGTCCTGGGCGTCAGCGATGTCCATGATTCCTCCCTGCTGCATCATCTGAAGGACCATCGCCGTCAGCTCCGAGCAGGGAACGCAGCGTGCCAGGCTGCGGGTGCTCTCCCCCATCTCAAAAAGTTTCAAGTTGGAATCCATACAGGTCGACAACAAAGGCTTATCCCCTCAAGCTCCAGGGGTCATCGCGCACGAGTCGCCGGTCCTCCCCTGAAGACTGCAATTTTATTCCGCCTGACGCCCCGCCGCTGAGAGGGGGGACGGACGCCCCCGTCCGCGGCGCTCCAGAAAGTAGGCCTGAAGCAGGCGAACGCACTCGTCCTCCAAGACGCCCCCCTGGACCTCAGAGCGGTGGTTCAGGCGCGTGTCCCGAAGGATGTCGTACAGGGAGCCTCCCGCGCCCGCCCTGGGGTCCCAGGCGCCAAAGATGACGCGGCTCACCCGCGCGTTCACACAGGCCCCCGCGCACATCGGGCAGGGCTCAAGCGTGACGTAGAGGGTGCAGCCGCTCAGGTTCCAGCCGCCCCTCGTCGCCGCGGCCATGCGGATGGCCTGAACCTCCGCATGAGCGGTGGGGTCGGCCGCCTTGGCGTTTCCGCCCCAGCCCAACGCCCGGCCGCCGTCCACCACGATGGCTCCCACCGGGACCTCCCCGCAAAGCAGGGCGCTACGCGCCTGCTCCAGGGCGCGGCGCATAAAAAAAAGGTCGTCCACTTCGCCTCGTGGCGATCTTTCAAAGCCCCTAGAGGCGAACCTTCAGGACCAGCTTGCGGATCAGCCCGGCCTGCTTGAAGTAGACGTTCGGCTTGTGCGCGTCCTCCGGCATGAAGAGGATGAAGTGCCCAGGAGGCGCCTGAAGGTAGACGCCCTCGCCGCTGTAGAGGGCTACGTCCCGCTCGTCGGAATAGGCTTCCACCTCCTGAAGGCTGGAGGTCAGGGCGTAGCCGAACCACTCCTCACCGCTCAGCGTGACGTGGACGTCCAGGTAGCGCCGATGGGCCTCAAAGAGCGCCTCTCCCAAGAGCCTGGACTTGTTCTCCTGGACGTCGAAGAAGACGTCGTCGCCGTCGATGGAGTGGCGTCCCAGGGGCAGGGCGGAAAGGTCGTGCTCGGCAAGGTAGGTCAAACCCATCCTGACCCTGGGCCCAAGTCCGCCGTAACGGGAAGGGTATCGTATCGTTCCTAAAATCATCGCTCAATCTCCCCAATCAAGTCCGGATGCGTCCGTAACCATCCTCATTAACAAGCTTCGCAGCCGTGGAACGGCCTGCTTAAAGACGCCTTTTGCCCCTCTTCTTCGGGATGCAGCGCCCCCGTAAAGCGAAGGGCCAAACGGCGTCCAATTGGTCTATTATACGCCTTGACGCCCACATCCCCAACAGGCGCGGGGACGGTGGGACGAAATATCCTTCCGAAAAGCGCTCACCCTGCCTCGCGAGCGCGCCTGACCTCAGCGTCCCGCTCTGACACGATGAGCGCCCGGCCGAAGTTGCAGAGGGCGGTCAGGGGGCAGGCGCCGCACTGCGGAGCCCTGGCGCGGCAGATTGCCCTGCCGTGCTCGATCATGTTCACGTGTCCGCCGAGGTAGCGCGAGGGCGGAGTTTCCCTCTCCAGCAGGAGGGAGATGTCCTCCGCCGGCGCCCGCTCCGCCGCGAAGCCGACCCGCCGCGCGATGCGCCCCACATGGGTGTCAACGGGGAAGGCGGGAAGCCCCATGTCGAAGAGTAGGACGCAGGCCGCCGTCTTGGCCCCCACCCCCGGCAGCGCGACGAGGTAGCGCCGCGCCTCGTCACGCCCACGCTCCGCCAGGGGGGCGATGGAGTATTCGCCGAAGTCCCGCTTGACGATATCCAGAATCTCAAGGATATGCCGGGCCTTCGTCGGCGCCAGTCCCGCGGGGCGCACCGCATCCTCCAGCTGGGCTGCCCCGCCGCGGACGACCGCATCCCAGGAGGCAAAGCGCTCCTTCAGGCGGGCGAAGGCGGCGTCGCGGTTGCGGTCGTTCGTGTTCTGCGAGAGCACCGTCAGGACGAGGCCCTCCAGCGGCTCCCCGTGCCCCAGCTGCGGCGGGTTCGCCTCGTTGTGCCACAGGGCCTCCAGGTGATCCAGGACCGAGAGGATCCATCGGGACAGCATCCGCTCCGGAGCCAGGGGCTCGCCCTGAGGCCCGGAGGGCGCTGCGGACGCCGCGCTGAGGCGGCTCATCGCCCGCGCCCCCTCCTGGGAACGCGGTCCTCGTCGTCGCCCCGCTCCCTGGCGCGCCGCCCTTCGCCGCTCGAACGCCCCTTCTGCAGCTTGGCGCTGTCCTTCAGCATCCGCTCGAGGCACGCCCTGACGAGGCCGTGGACGGAGCCCTTGGTGTAGGACCCGTCCTTGTGCTCCCGGCCGGCCTTCGTTCCGGTCAGAAGTTCGATCCCCTCGTCGATCGTGTCCACGGCCCAGATGGAAAAGCGTCCCTCATGAACCGCCTGGATGACCCCCGCGTCCAGCATGAGGTTCCGCACGTTCGCCCGCGGGATCATCACGCCCTGGTCCCCCGTCAGCCCCTTGAGCCGGCACAGGCTGAAGAAGCCCTCGATCTTCTCGTTCACCCCGCCGATGGCCTGGACGTTTCCGAACTGGTCCACGGACCCGGTGACGGCGATCCCCTGCCGGAGCGGAAGCCCCGACAGGGCGGAGAGCAGGCAGTAGAGCTCGGTGGAGGAGGCGCTGTCCCCCTCGATCCCGCCGTAGTTCTGCTCGAAGGTGATGCGCGCCGAGAGCGTCAGCGGCATGTGCCGGGCGTACTTTCGCCCCAGGTAGCTGGAGAGGATCATCAATCCCTTGTTGTGAATGGGCCCCGTCATGCGCACCTCGCGCTCGATGTTCACGATGCCCTCCTGCCCCACGAAGACGTTCGCCGTGATGCGCGAGGGATGTCCGAAGCGGTAGTCCGTCAGGTCGATCACCGACAGGCCGTTGATCTGCCCCACGACCTCCCCCGTCGTGTCCACGCGGATGGTCCCGTCCACAAAGGCCCGCGTCAGCCTCTCCTGGTAGAGGGCGGAGCGGTACCGCTTGTGCTCGATGGCCTTCCGCACGTGCTCCCGCTCGACGCGCTTCCCCTCCCCGGACTGGAGGACCGCCCAGGCGTTGGCCTCCGCCAGGAGCTCCCGGAGCCTCCCCATTTCGGTGGAGAGCCGCTCCTGGTCCTCCGCCTCGCGGCTGGCCCACTCCACGATCTCCGAGAGGGCGTCCGCACCGAAGGGCCGCAGCTTCTCCCGCCTGGCGATGCCCGCCACGCAGCGGGCCAGCTGACGTTCCGAGGCGGCGCTGCGCGGCATGTCCACGTCGAAGCTCGCCTTGACCTTGAAGAGCTTCTGAAACTCCGGGTCGTAGTACTGCAGCATCTCGCAGATGTAGGGGGAACCGATCATGATCACCTTGAGGTGCATCGGGATCGGGCTGGGCCGCAAAGAGGACACGGGGACGGCCCCGTACTGCTCGCCCAGGTTTTCGATGGAGGCCGTGCCGGTGCGCAGCAGGCGCTTAACGGCCTCCCAGGACATGAAGTTCATCAGGACCTTCTCCGCGTCCAGCACCAGGAAGCCGCCGTTGGCCCTGTGGAAGGCGCCGGCGGCAACGCGGCGGAAGTCCGTGTACAGATACCCCTGCCGGCTCTCGTACTCCACCTTGCCCGCCAGGTTGCAGTACGTCGGATTCGTTTCCCAGATCACGGGCGCCCCCTTCTTCGGCGCGTTGTTGACGAAGAGGTTGGCCTGATAGCGGGTGAAGTCGACCTCCGCGGACTCGTCCCTCATCGAGGTGACGAAGGCGCCGAAGTTCTCCACGACGTCCTCCGTCATGCGGGCGAACCACTGGGACAGGGGACCGTTCTCCCTGTAGGCCTCGCAGACGTCCGCCAGACAGGGGGCGATCGCAGCCCGGCAGATATCCGACTCAAGCCGGCTGATGCGGTCCTTGAGGTCCTTCTCCATGTCGCGGATACGGCGCAGGCCCAAAAGCGTCCGCTGGGAGACCTCCTCGGAGAGCTCCTGATAGCGCTTCTGCTCCCTGCTGTCCAGCGCCTCAAACTCCTCCTGCTTGATCTCCCGGACGACCTTCTTGCCCTCCTCGTCCTTCCCCTCCACCAGAGGGATGTTGACGAAGCCCTGCGGCGTCCGCTTCAGCAGAAAATGGTGCTTTGCCGCAGCCGCCTTCAGGCCGTCCATGATGGCCCCCGCCTTCTCCTGAAACTCCTTGACGTACTGCGCCTTGGCGTCCTCGTACTGGCTCTGCTCAAACGCCTTGCTGATCGTCACCTTGAGGTCGTTCACGAGGGCGTCCAGCGCGGAAACCAGCTTCTTTCCTCCCCCGGCGGGGACGGAGATCGCCAAGGGCTCGCCCGGCTCGTCAAAGTTGTAGAGGTAGAGCCAGTCGTCCGGGGCCGGGAGGGCGGCGGCCCTCTTCCTCAGGCTGTCCAGGGCGTAGCTGGTGCGCCCGCTGCCGGGCCGCCCCAGCACGAAGACGTTGTAGCCCCTTCCCGGGACGGAGAGCCCGAACTCCATGGACTCGATGGCGCGCTCCTGGCCGATGAGCCCGGCCGTTCCCGCGCCGGGCGCGGAGATGTCGTCCGTATCCTCCAGCTTCCAGCTGTCCGTCCTCTTGACCTTCCTGAGCTTCTCAGGCAGCAGCTTCCATTTATCCCTCAAATCGTCCCCGCCTTATACTGTCAAGTCGTAAAGCCCGCGCCCCGTGTCCACAGCGCCCCCCGGCACGAAACCGAATCGAGGGGAAGCGCACAGGGCCCCGGTGCATCAGGCAATTTGTTTATTGTACCAAAGATTCGGGGCGCAGCTTCCGCCCTCCCGGTGCCCACGAAAAAATGCCGGCGACAACCATACCGCCCGTCCTGCCCTTTTCACAGGGGCATCCTGCCTAAAATTGCGCACCGCGAGGCCCGCTGGCGCACCTGATATAATTGAGGCGAAAAAGGTCTATTGATGGCACAATTACTTCAAAAAGTCACAAATTTCGGAGGTCGTGTCTTGTTTCAAAACATCGTGAACCAAATCCTGTACTGGCTGTGGCCCTCCCGCATCCTGAAGCACTTCAGCAGCTTTCTCGACCGATGGCAGAGGGCGGACGCGCGGGAGAGGGGCATCCTCCTCCTGGTGTTCTCACCCCTGGCCGTCTGCCTCGGCGGACTGCTATTCAGCGTCTTCTCCTTCGTCCTGTTCGTCCTCCCCTCCTTTGTCCTCAGGGTGCTGGGCTGGGGGCTCCTGGCCGGGCTCTGCGACGCGGGCGGAAGCTTCCTCTACGAGCGCGCGACGGGGAAGGGCCCCCGCGCCCGAGCGACCGCCGACCCCGGCGCCTTCCGCGACGCGCCCTACACCGACGTGTCCTTCACCGAAAACCCCGGCTCGGAGGGGGCGGAGGAGCAGGGCCGCAGAGAGGATATCCAAAAACGATGGTTCGAGCGCGTCCGGGGGATGCGTTGGAAAAGATGACGGACAAACTCGTCCGCTTCAGCGTCACCATGCCAGAATCGCTGTTCAGCGAGTTTGAACAGCGCGTCCGCCGCTCCGGCAGGAAGAATCGATCCGAGGCGCTGCGGTTTTTGGTGCGCCGCTACCTCGCCGAGGAGAGGTGGCGCGGGGACGAGGGGGAGGTCTATGGGACCGTCACGCTCGTGTACGACCACCACACTCCGGGCCTGACCGGTGGCCTGACCGAAACCCAGCACCGTCACGGGGACGTCATCCTCTGCTCCACCCACGTCCACGTGGACGGCGACACGTGTCTGGAGTGCGTCCTCCTGCGAGGGGGGTCGTCGAGGATCCAGAGCTTCATCGAGGCCCTGAGGCGCATCCGGGGCATCAAGAGCCTGGAGTCGGTCATCACGTCGGGGGCCTAGGGGTTTTCCTGCCGCTCCAGCAGGTCCGGCCACAACGGCATCCAGGCCCGCGTCTGCACCAACCCGATGTCCAGGTACACCGCCAGCATGGACCTCCCCGGATAGCCAGAGGAGGACAGCTCCTGCGGCAGGGGGATTTGTATCTGCAGCCGGGTCCGAGGCGCCGTCAGTTCGGGCCCGTGCTCAAGGGCAAAGATCGTCTTGCCCCCCGTGAAGGCGCTGGCCCGCGTCAACGCCAGCGAGGGGACCTCCCTGGCCCACACGTCCAGTTCAAGCCCGTTCATCAGACAAAACCGCGCGAGCGACAGAAGGTCCTCCATCGCGAAGGGGATCGAGGCATCGACGATGACGTTCGTCAGGCTTCCCCGGTGGAGGTGCCAGAGCGAGGGCAGGGCCGTGTGCAGGTCCCTTCCCTGCTCCACCCGTGCCGTCCGCAGGGACGGAGGCAACGCCTGGGAGGCCGGCAGAGCGCGGTGCAGCAGGAGCCCCTCGAACCTGGCCGGCTCCTGCCAGAGGGCCGCCGACCGGATGCTCCTGTTGTTCCAGACCGAGTGTACCAAAACGGGGGCGTCCCGGAAACAGGAGGCGAAGGGGGAAACCAGCGTCGCGTCCAGCAGGAAGCTTTCCCGGTTCGCCTGCATGACAAGCGTCGGGTTGAAAATCCCGAAGAAGCTCTGATTGACCGCCTGCGATGGCAGCATGACCGCCTTCACCATTCGGGAGCCGCTCACGTCCAGGCCGCAGAGGTCCCCCTCGTCGGACGCGAACAGCGCCCAGATATCCCGAAGCCCGGACTGCAGGGGCTCCCCGCGCTCCACCCTCCGCTCGCCCAAGTCAACGCTCAGGCAAAAGACGTTTCCGTCCTCCGTAAGGGCGAAGAGCTCGCCGAGCGGTGACCACAGGACGTCCCGCACCAGCGGGACCTCCGCGAAGAAGAAGTCGCGCCGGCCGGAGGCGTTCAGGACGAAGACCCGGCCGTTTCCACGATCGGCGACGGCCAGCCAGTCCGCGAAGCCCTCCACGGCCACGGGCTCGAAGAGCATCTCCCCCTCCGGAGGGGTCCAGCGCGCGAGGGGCTTCAGGGTCGCGCGATCATAAAAGGCGACGTCGCGCGACACGGGGTCCGCCACGACGAACTCCGAGGCGGATATCCACGCCGCGTCCACCACGTGCGAGGGGATGGCCCCGACCCGATCCGGGGACGCCGGGGCATCGGGCAGGCCGGAAAAGGAGCGGACGTCCCCGCTCACCCCGAAGGTCCAGAAGGTTCCATCCCCCGCCGGCAGCGCCGCCGCAGGGCGCTCCACGGGGATGGAGCGAAAGGCCCCCTCCCCTCGCGACCTCAGGCACACCTGGTTTCCGAGGGTGTCGGCCAGGCACAGGACGTCGCCCAGAGCCTTGACCTTGCCGAGGCCCTTGATGCTGAAGGGACGGGTGAGCCCCGTCCGCCACTCCGTCTGAAGGTCCGGCTGCGAGAACTGCCAGCGGAGGGCAAGGGGGCGGGACCCGACGATCATCTGCAGCGTGCGGTCCTGTTCCACGAAGCCCTTCATGATCCTGAGCGCCGTGCCGTCCATGGGGCGCACCTCGAGGTAGCCGGTCAGTGCGGCCCGCGCCTCATCCCCTTCCCCCATGCGCTGCAGATTCAGCGCGCTCAGGAGGTAGTAGTCCACCAGGTACGTGTTCGCCTTCAGGGCGCGGTCAAGGTAGTCCTGCGCCCCCCAGTAGTCCCGCCCCAGAAAGTACCCGTAGGCCCGGTTGAAGTGCCGCTCCGACTCGTCCAGCTGCGCCCTCGGCAGCTCCGCCCCCCAGGCGCGCGGCGCCGTCAGGCACACCGCCGCCGTCATCATCACAAGGATCGTCTTCCTCATCTTCTGCTCCTCACGCTGTCTCGAACGTCGTTTAAAAAAGCCGTGGAGGCGACGCGGCGCCCAAAGCGGCGCAAACGCGCGCCGCACGAGGCCCCTCGCCTCCTTTTCGATAAAATTTATTATAGCCTATCGGGCGCCTCCTGCGCCGACCGCCAAGGCGGGGTATCCGATGGGACGGTCCGGGCGACGCCGGCCACCGCAGGAAGGAATGTTAAAATACGTGCGGTCTTGAGAAGCGAAAGGAGCGCGTGGTGATGGTGAAAGAACGGATCAGGGTCCCCGTCGACGACGGCGTGGCCGGTCAGCCCCTGACGATCTCCATCGGCGCGGCGATGGGCATGGCGGCCTGCGGGGACGAGTTGGAGGCTCCGCAGGCCGCGCCGGAGGAGAGGAGCGCCGCCGCGTCGTTCTCCAAGGCGGTCCTGCAGAGGGCCCGCGCCGGTGGCGGCAAGTGGACGGTGCGGGTCCTGCTGACCCCCAAGCCTGACGCGAGGCAGCTGGAGGGGCTGGCGCGGGAGGCGCGCAGAGGGTTGGGGACGGGCACCCGCATCGAGGACGGGGCTCTCGTCGTGCAGGGCGATATCCCCGACCGCCTGGAGGACTGGTTGAGGAAGCGCGGCGTCCCAAAGGTCATTCGGTGACCGAGGGCCCGGACAGGGATCGGACGAAGGAGGCTGCCCATGCAAGAGACGTTTGCACCGCCCTTTTGGCATCCTGCGCTGATGGAGGCGTTCATCCTGGATTGGGACGGGGTACTGGCCAGCACGAAGCTGGATTTTCGCGGCGTTCGTGAAAGATACTTCGGCGGAGAGGCCGTCGTGCCGCTGTTCGAGCGCGCCGCGACGCTGCCGCCGCCCCTGAACGAGGAGGCGCGGGAGGCCATCGTCCGCGTCGAGATGGAGGGAGCGGCCCGCGCCGTCCCCGTCGAAGGGGCGCCGGGCCTGCTCCGCTGGCTTGAAGAGAACGGGAAGCGCTGGTGCGTGGTCTCTCGCAACTGCCGCGAGTCCATTCAGCTTGCCGCGGAGCGCTGCGGCATCGCGCTGCCTCCCATCGTGATGAGCCGCGAGGAGGGCGTCGCGAAGCCGGACCCAAGGGCCCTGACCCTGGCGGCCCAACGCCTGAACGCGGCGCCGGCGCGCTGCGTCATGGTGGGGGATTTCGTCTTCGACCTGCTGGGAGCCAGGCGCGTTCCCATGCGGTGCGTCCTGGTGGAGGGCGACGCCGCGGCCTGGGGACACCTGGCCGACGCCTCCTGGGGCACCCTGCGGGGCTTCCTGGACGACCTTCGGTCGCCCCGCCCGCTCGTCCCGTGGGAGTACCGCGCGGAGGCGGCCCGCAGGGGGGAGGCTCACTTCCGCGCCGTGGGAAACGCCTCGTGGCGCATCGGCAAAGGACGGGGACTCCGCCAGGCGATGGCGTTGGCGCGGCGGGGGGCCGTGCGCCTCGTCGTGCCCTCCGACGCGACCCTGAGCGTCCACGAGTGGGAGGGGACGGACCTCCCCGCGCGCCTCATCGGCCAGCCCCTGACGGAGGTGCTCCGCGAGGTCCTGGCGCAGCGGTGGCCCGCCGTGACGGTGTGCCCGGACGACGGGGGAACCGAAGCGGTCGGCCTGCCACCGGGGGCGGACGTCGATGAAGCGATCGAAAGCGCCCTGTCTCGCCTTCAGGGACCTCAGGCCTGACGGCTCCTCAGGAGGTCGCAGAGCAGGAGCCACTCCGGTCCCGACACGTCCTCGGCCCTGACGTCCCGCGCCACTCCCGCCTCCCGCAGCAGCGCGCCCCAGTCCGGTATCCCCTTGAAGCCCTTCAGGTTGTTGTGCAGGGTCTTTCGCCGGTGCGCAAACGCCCGGTGCAGCAGCTCGCTCCACAGCCCGTCCGCCAGCAGGCTGTGGCACCGCTCCACGCGGATCTCTACGAGTGCGGATTCCACGCGCGGGACGGGGCGGAAGCAGGAGGGGGGGACGCGCCGGACGCAGGCCGTCCTCCCCATGACCTCCAGCGTCGCTCCAAGGGGGTAGCGCTCCCTGGTGTCCGCGGGGGCGATGAGGCGGTCGGCGGCCTCCTTCTGCACCATCAGGAGGCAGTAGGCCAGGCCCTTCGGGGCGAGGGCCAGCAGGCGCCAGATCAGGGGCGTCGTGATGCTGTAGGGGATGTTGGCGATCACCTTCGCGGGGAAGGGCGCGAGGGCGGCGAGGTCCGTCCGCAGCGCGTCGCCCCAGTGGAGGCACAGGCGCCCCTCCGACGCCGCGGCCAGCGCCTCCAGCTCAGGCCGCAGGCGCTCGTCCAGCTCGACGGCGTGCAGCAAACAGCCCCGCTCCAGAAGGGCGCGCGTCAGGACGCCCTGCCCCGGGCCGACCTCCAGGACGACGTCGTCCTCCCCCACCCCTGAGCGCTCGACGATCTCCGCCAGGACGCCGCGATCGACCAGGAAGTTCTGTCCCAGGCGGCGCAGCGCGTGAAACCCGCCCGGCGCCCTGCCGTGCCCTGCCCTCAACGTTCGGCCGCGTCCTTTTTGACGCTGGCGCTGGCGCCGCCCGTGAGCCTCATCAGCCGGTCGGGCTCCACGGGAAAGAAGGCGTGGTCCGTGCCCGCCGCCGCCCAGACGACTTCATACCGGAACAGGTCCTCGTCCAGCACCGCCCTCAGCGGCTGCGGGTACCCCAGCGGGGGGACGCCCCCCACGCGGAAGCCGTAGCTCCCGTACACGTCGTCCGCCGGCATCATCCGGCAGCGGCGTCCGCCGAAAGCGCGGGCCACGGCCTTGGAGTCGATCCTGTTCGAGCCGCTCATCAGCACCAGGACCGGCTCCCCATCCACCAGGCAGACGAGGCTCTTCAGAATCTCCCCCGGCGGCACGCCGATGGTGGCGGCCGCGTCCTCCACCGTGAAGATGCTCCCCTCCACGACCCTGATCTCAACGTCCCGGGCGCCCGCGGCATCCAGCGCCCTCCGTACCCTTTCAACCGCGTCCCGGCCCTGGGGCATCCTGTGCTCTCCCCCTGTGCAAAAGGAATGTTGCGGGCACGCCCGCAACGTTATTCTACACTATGGAGGCCCTCGAAAGGGGGCGCGAGGCGGGAAACGGGGATTTCCGCGCGGCGCTGGCGTCAAGGCCCCACTTGCGGCGCGTGTCCTAAAATGCTAATATACGCTTCGGCCCTGCACTCAGGATGTCGTCTTGGATCGGACGAATCCCTGGTCATGCGGCACGATTAGAGACAGAGGTGAACGTAATGATCTCAAAGGAAAAGAAACAGGAAGTCATCAGCGAGTACCGAACGCACGAGTCCGACACCGGCTCCCCTGAGGTACAGGTGGCTGTGCTGACGGAGCGCATCCGCGAGCTGACGGAGCACTTGAAGGCCCACAGCAAGGACTTTCACTCCCGCCGCGGCCTTCTGAAGATGGTCGGAAGCCGGCGCAAGCTCCTGCGCTACCTCAAGGACAAGGACTTCAACCGCTACAAGAGCCTGATCGAGCGCCTTGGCCTGCGCCACTGATCGGCCCCGACCTCAGGCTTTAAGTAAAGGGTTCCGCTTTTTTGGAGGTGTTTCGCTTATGAAGAAGGACATTCATCCCGAGTATCAGGATTGCAAGGTGACCTGCGCCTGCGGCAACACGTTCACCACCCGTTCCACGATGAAGGAGATCCGCGTCGGCGTCTGCTCGCAGTGCCATCCCTTCTACTCCGGCAAGAAGGGGCGCGTCCTCTCCGAAGCCGGCCGGCTCGAAAAGTTCCAGAAGAAGTACCAGGGCATCCACTACGGCCAGAAGACGGACGTTTAGCAGAGAGGAAGGAAGGGGCCCGCAAGAGCCCCTTTTTTTATCATGCCCTGCACCGTTGCCCTGTTGGCGCACACGCCCCATCCGGACGAGCTGGTGGCTGCGGCGGCCCGCATCTGCTACAGGGACGTCACGGCGGCGGACCTCCTCGCCGGAGAGAGGGAGTCCCTCTCCGAGGCGCTCCTGGACCAGCTATGGCAAAGCGGACACCTTTCCACCTTCGAGCACGCCTCCTTCACCTTCGCCGTGGACGGGCTGAGCCGCGTGGCCTCGCACCAGCTGGTGCGGCACCGCATGGCCAGCTTCAGCCAGCAGAGCCAGCGCTACGTCAGGATGACGGGCTCCTCGGTCATCGTCCCCCCCTCCGTCGCAGACATGCCTGAGGCCGAGGCGCTGTTCCGGCGGCAGGCCGAGGCCGCTTTCGCCGCCTACCGGAGGCTCATCGAGCTGGGGGTCCCGGCGGAGGACGCCCGCTTCATCCTGCCCCACGGCTGGGAGACGCGGCTGGTCCTGACGATGAACGCGCGGGAGCTGCACCACTTCTTCCACCTGCGCCTCTGCCGCCGCGCCCAGTGGGAGATTCGTGCACTGGCCCGCCAAATGCTCGTCCTGTGCAGGCAGGAGGCCCCCGTCCTGTTTAAGAAGGCCGGTCCGTCCTGCATTTTTGGCGCCTGCGGCGAGGTCAAACCCTGTGGCAGGCCGTTTAAGGATATGGAGGATCTTCTTGTCGAGGATTAAACTTTGGCTGCTGGCCGCCATCGCGGCCTCCCGCCTTGCGACCGGGGAGGCGAAGCGCGTTCCCGTGGGAGGACAGGCCGTCATCGAGGGCGTCCTGATGAAGGGCCCCGCCCGATGGGGTCTGGCCGTCCGCAGGCCCACCGGCGGCATCTTTCGCGAGCACTGGCCCAACAGTTCCCGGACGAAGCGCTTCCCCTGGAAACTGCCCGTCCTTCGCGGGGCGGTCGTCCTGTGCGAGATGATGGCAACGGGGTTCAAGGCGTTGTCGCGCTCCGCGGAGGTCGCCCTTGAGGAGCAGGAGGAAACGCTGACCTTCAAGGACCTCCTCATCGCCATCGCGGTCGGCATCGCCGCCGTGGGCGGGCTCTTCGTGGCGCTGCCCCTCTGGGTCGCTGAGCTTCCCGGCCTGTCCCCCCTGTGGACCAACGTGCTTGAGGGCGTCGTCCGGGCGCTCATCTTCATCGGCTACGTCGGAGTCATCGGACTGTGGGGCGACATTCGCCGCGTGTTCTGCTACCACGGGGCCGAACACAAGACGATCAACGCCTTCGAGAGCGGCCTGGAGATGACGCCGGAGAACATCCTGACCTGCTCCCGCATCCACCCCCGCTGTGGGACCTCCTTTCTCCTGATCGCCGTCCTCGTCAGCATCGCCGTGTTCTCCATCGTGGGAGGGGGCAGCTTCTTTCGTCGCGTCGTCCTGCGGGTCCTGCTCCTACCCATCGTGATCGGCACCTCCTACGAGATCATCCGCTTCGCCGCGGACTCCGGCCGGCTGGGGCGCATCGTCATCGCCCCCTTCCTCTCCCTGCAGTACCTGACGACCAGGGAGCCGGACCTCGGACAGGCAGAGGTGGCCCTGACCTCCCTGAACACGGCGATGGGGACCGGGGACGACGAGGAGGCTCCCGAAGGACAGCCCGTTAAGGAATCAATGGAGGACAACTCATGAACATCGAGCCCAAGCTTCAGGCCATAGAGAAGGAGTTCCTGGACATCGAGGAGCGGATGGGGGACCCGGCCACGGCCTCGGACCCCAGGGCGCTTCAGGACCTGGGAAAGAAACGAGCTCAACTGGAGCCCGTCGTGGAGAAGTACCGCGCGTACCGCGCCGCCGTCGCCAGCATCGCGGAGGCCAGGGACCTCCTGAAGGGCGGCGACCCGGAGATCGCGGAGCTGGCCAGGGAGGAGCTGAGCGAGCTTGAGCCCCAGATCGAGAACTTTGAAAAGGAGCTGACGATCCTCCTTCTCCCCAAGGACCCCAACGATGAAAAGAGCGTCATCGTGGAGATTCGAGCGGGCGTCGGCGGCGACGAGGCAGCGCTCTTTGCGGCCGACCTCTATCGCATGTACACCCGCTTCTGCGAGCGGCAGCGCTGGAAGATCGAGGTCATCGACAGCAGCCTCATAGGCCTTGGCGGCTATAAGGAGGTCATCTTCCGCATCGACAGCCACGGCGCCTACAGCATGATGAAGTACGAGAGCGGTGGGCACAGGGTTCAGCGCGTGCCGGTGACGGAGGCCAGCGGCCGCATCCACACCTCAAGCGCAACGGTGGCGGTGATGCCCGAAGTGGAGGACATCGAGATCGAGATACGCCCTGAGGACCTGAAGATCGACACCTATCGCTCCAGCGGCGCCGGAGGACAGCACGTCAACATGACGGACTCCGCCGTGCGCATCACGCACCTGCCGACGGGCATCGTGGCCACGTGTCAGGATGAGCGCTCTCAGATCAAGAACCGAGCACGGGCCATGGCCTACCTCAAGGCCAGGCTGTACGCCCTGGAGCAGGAGAAACAGAACGCCGAACAGGCCAGCGAGCGCCGCGGCATGATCGGGTCCGGGGACCGCTCCGAGCGCATCCGCACCTACAACTTCCCCCAGAACCGCATCACGGACCACCGAATCAACCTCACCCTCTACAAGCTGGACAGCTACCTCGACGGCGACCTCTTCGAGATGATCGACGCCATGATCCTGGCGGAGCAGACGCAGAAGCTCGAACACCTGGAGGACTGATGAGCGCGGGAAGCGCAACGCTGCGCGCGCACCTGACGTCCATCCGAAGGCGCCTCTCCGCCGCGGGCGCGGCCAACGCAGACCAGGAGGCGCGATGGCTGCTCTGCGACGGCCTCCACCTCTCCTCGGCGGAGCTCCTGGCACATCCGGAGCGGGAGGTCGTCCTGCCGGAGGCGCTGGAGGCCGGGATACGGCGCCGGGAGGCCGGAGAGCCCCTGCAGTACGTCCTGGGGACGGCGGACTTCTGGGGGCGCGACTTCCGCGTGGGACCCGGCGTCCTCGTCCCGCGGCGGGACACGGAGGTCCTCGTTCGGGCCGCCCTAGACCTCTTCCCGCAGGACGCGCCCTTCACGTTTCTGGACTGGGGCACGGGGAGCGCCTGCATCGCCGCGACGCTCCTCCTGGAGCGCCTCCTGGCCCGCGGCATCCTGGCGGAGCGGTCGCCCGACGCCCGAAAATGGGCTGCCGAGAACCTGGCCCGCTGGGACCTGAGCTCCAGGGCCCACCTCCTCCCCACCGACGCCCCGGAGGACATCGCCGTTCAGGGCGAGTGCGACCTCCTGATCAGCAACCCCCCCTACGTTCCAAGAGGCGCGATCCCGCACCTCATGCGCGAGGTAAGGGACCATGAGCCCCACCTCGCGCTCGACGGAGGCGAGGACGGGATGGACTGCTACCGAGCGCTCCTGGCGAGCGCGCCGACGTGGCTTAAGCCAGGAGCTTTCGTCATCTTTGAAACGGGAGGGAGCGATCAGGCCCGCGCCATTCGGGACGTTGCGGAGCGCTCCCCCGACCGGGTCTTCTCGTTTCTTCAGGGGATCGAGGACGACTCCGCAATTCTTCGTTGCGTTGTTTTAAAATATCGGGGATAATACTTAAAGAACGGCTCTGGCGCGCGTCGGAGGACCTGCAAGGGCTGCCCCGCCCGGCGGCCAGGCTGAGGCGAATCAATCATTAACTTAATTTTAAGGAGTCGATGAAGTTATGGAAAAGCGTGAGCTCGTTATCATTGGCGCCGGCCCTGCGGGCATGTCCGCGGCCATCTATGGACGTCGCGCCGGGCTGGACGTCCTCCTTCTGGAGAGGGGCAGGACGGGCGGGCAGATCAACACCACCGACGAGATCGAGAACTACCCCGGAGTGCCGCACGCCACGGGACCCGAGGTAGGCGAGATGCTGCACCAGCACGCGCTGAAGTTCAACACGGAGATCCGCACGGTGGACGACTCCAAGGTCGAGCTCCGCGGCGACAAGAAGATCGTCGTCACCAAAAAGGGCGACGAGACGAACGAGATCGAGGCCGAGGCCCTCATCGTGGCGACGGGCGCGCACTTCCGCCGTCTGGGCTGCGAGGGCGAGGCCGAGCACATCGGCCAGGGCGTCAGCTTCTGCGCCGTCTGCGACGGCGCCTTCTTCGAGGACCTCGAGGTCGCGGTAGTGGGCGGCGGCAACACCGCCGTCGAGGAGGGCGCCTACCTCACGAAGTTCGCCTCCAAGGTCTACATCATCCACCGTCGCGATGAGTTCCGCGCCGACCGCGCGGCCATCGCCCAGGCGCTCTCCAACCCCAAGATCG